>CAMBLS010000087.1 GCA_945868485.1 uncultured Lachnospiraceae bacterium
CTGCTCTATCCATTCTTCCCATAGAAGGCTTTGATCAATGCAGTTATTTCCAAACCAGCTGTGATCCGTCACAATAATCCCCGTATAACCGGCATCCTTCGCTGCCTGTGCCATCTCCTTCCCTGTATTGTGGGCACAGGCACTGCTTTGCATGGTATGCAAATGTGTTTCGTATAAATAAGGGTAATCTTCTCTTATCATTTTTTGACCTTCCTTTTTCCGTTCCATTATACTACAGGGGCGAAATTTTTTATAGAGAATCAGCAATCATCTCGTTTATCGTATTTCAGTCACCTCATATCCTGCCTCTGTGACAGCAGCCTTTAGCGTTTCTTCCGTCACTTCCCTGTCTAATTCAATTTCTGCACTTTTATTTTCAAGACTCATTGTAACTTTGGTTACGCCTTCTACTTCCTCCAATGCCTTCTGTACTCTTCCTGTGCAGTGCGCACACATCATCCCTTCAATCATCATTGTCTTATTCATGTTCTTTTCCTCCATATTCTCTTTCTGTATCTGAAATGGTGTCTCTGTCTCCTTAGTTTCTCCATATTCATGGACTTTAAAGTTACGAAGACGCAATGCATTGCCAACCACAAACAAACTGCTTAAACTCATTGCCGCCGCCCCAAACATGGGATTTAGCCTGATTCCAAATGAGGGATAAAACACACCCGCAGCCAATGGGATTCCAATAGAATTATAAAAGAATGCCCAGAACAGATTTTGCTTGATATTTCTGATTACGGAACGGCTTAAACGGATGGCTGTAATGGCATCTGTCAACCTGCTTTTCATCAGAATAATGTCTGCACTTTCAATTGCAACATCTGTTCCAGCACCGATAGCAATTCCCACATCTGCTGCTGCCAGCGCAGGTGCATCATTAATCCCATCACCAATCATTGCCACTTTCTTGCCTTCCGATTTTAATCTTCTAATCTCTCTTTCTTTTTCCTCCGGTAAAACCTCGGCAATCACATGATTAATATTCAATTTCTTTTTCACAGCTTCTGCTGTATGTCCATTATCCCCGGTTAACATAACTACATCTATCTTCATATGATGCAGCTCATCAATCGCTGCTTTGGAAGACTCCTTTATGGTATCTGCCACAGCAATGATTGCAGAAAGGCAATTTTCTCTTGCAAGCAACAGAGGTGTTTTCCCTTCTCTCGCCAGTTTCTCCATCTTTGCCTTCTGTTCTTCTGATAGTATTATGCCGTTTTCTTCCATGTATTTATGATTGCCTGCAAGCCATTTCTTTCCTTCACAGATTCCCGTAACTCCTCTTCCAAAGACCGCCATAAAATCTTCCACCTTTGGGATTTCAAGCTCCCTTTCCTGTGCCATGCAGACAATGGCATCTGCCAGAGGATGTTCGCTGGGCTTTTCAATGGCAGCGGCAAATGCAAGTATCTGTTTCTCACTCAAATCATTCTCATATCCGATGACATCTGTAACCCTTGGTTTTCCTTCTGTAATCGTTCCCGTCTTGTCCAAAACCACTGTGGTAATTTCTCTTGCTGCCTGCAGGGCATCCCCAGACTTAATCAGAATTCCATTTTTGGCACCCACGCCAGTTCCTACCATAATGGCAACCGGTGTTGCCAGCCCCAGGGCACAGGGGCAGGAAATTACCAACACTGCGATGGCGGAAGACATAGCTGCCTCAAAGCCTCCACCTGTAAACATCCATACAAGAAATGTAATTGCAGCAATTCCCATAACCACAGGAACAAAAATTCCTGCAATCTTATCCGCAAGTCTGGCAATAGGAGCTTTAGACGAGGAGGCTTCCTCTACCAACCTGACAATCTGTGCAAGCGTAGTATCCTCTCCAACCTTCACAGCTTTGCAAACTAACCGCCCTGCCTTGTTTATAGTGGCAGATACCACAGAATCTCCCGGCTGTTTTTCTACCGGAATGCTTTCCCCTGTAATTGCTGACTCATCAATGCTGGAAATACCTTCCATAACAATTCCATCTACCGGGACAGAGCTCCCCGGCTTTACTACAAACAAATTGTCTTTCATTAACTGTTCTGTAAGGATTTCCTTTTCCTCACCCTGCTCTGTAAGCAAAATAGCTGTTCGTGGAGATAAGTCCATCAGTTTTTCGATTGCCTCGCTGGTTTTTCCCTTAGAACGTGTCTCCAGATATTTGCCCACCGTAATCAAGGCTAAAATCATGCCTGCAGACTCAAAATATAGATCAGACGCATATCTGCTGACAAGCTCGGCATCCCCATGTCCAAGACCATATCCAATCCTGTAAATTGCAAAAACACCATACAGCATGGCTGCCCCTGATCCAATAGCAATCAGGCTGTCCATATTAGGGCTTAAATGAAACAGTGTCTTAAACCCTGTCTGAAAATATTTTCGGTTTACATAAATAATCGGCAAGGTCAGCAAAAACTGTGTAAATGCAAAGGTCAATGCATTCTCGTTCCCGTGGAACAGTTTCATAAACAGCTCCGGCATCGGAAGGTTCAGCCACATAGAGAACATGTGATGCATGGATACAATCATCAACAGCACCATGAAAACAAGGGAAACGATCAGCCTGATTTTCATTTCCTGATTTTTCCTTGTATCATCCGCTCTTCTGCCGGCACGTTCCGCTAATTTTGTCTGCCCAGAACCACCCTTGCCTTCTCTGTCGTTTAAAAGGCTGGCGCCATATCCTGCCTTTTCCACAGCTTCTATAATTTTTTCTTCATTGCACACTGCCTCATCATATTCCACCTGCATACTGTTTGTAAGTAAATTCACGGTCACTTGCTTTATACCTAGGAGCTTACCTACCGCTTTTTCCACATGGGAGGAACATGCTGAACAAGTCATTCCTGTAACTTCATATTTCTGCTTTTTCATCATTTTAACTTTTTCACCAACTCAATTACCTCTTCCATAATCTTATCATTGCCATTTTCAACTTCTTCTACTACACAGGTTTCCAAATGTTCCTTTAAAACAATATATCCAAAGCTCTGCAGTGCGCTCTCTACTGCTGCAACCTGTGTCAGAATATCCCCACAATATCGATTTTCTTCCAGCATCCTGCTGATACCGTTTAACTGTCCCATCATGCGACTTAATCGATTTTGGAGCTGTCTTCGCTGTTCTACACTTCTAGGGGTATGCTTGGTATGGCAGGTCTCACATACCGCTTCTCTTCTTTCCGTCATTTAATCCTCCTTTCTTATCTATTTAATCTTCCTTCTGCTTCATTCCTTATCCGGCTCTTTCCCACAGATTTTCATCGCAAAAATACCCTGTAGGGGTATAGTTTTCTGTAACCAATACTATACCCCTACAGGGTATTTGTCAAGTCCAATCACTTTATGCTGATTTAATCTTTTTAATCTTATCATGGGCAAAGGACAGATAGAACATCCTGATCCGCAATTTATTTTCCTCATACAGGTCAATTGCTTTATACAAATCCCTGTAGTAGTCAAACAAAATTCTTTTTGTCCGAATAGACTGCTGGAAATTAACCTGCGTATCCACAAGACTCCCCTTGGTTTTCACATAATAGTAAAGGGGTTTATCAACGATCCCAACCTTTCCCACATACTGTAAATATTCAAGGTTGAACTGAAAATCCTCGCACCAATCCAGTTCTGTTGAACAGGAAAGACAGAATGTTCTGATAATATCCGCTTTAAAAAATTTATTCCAGAGCACACCATAATAAAAATTTGCCGGTGCCTCCATCATACATTCCGCATACTTCGTCCGTGTAATAACCGGACCGCCCTCTATGTGTCCTTTTTCGTAAATTCTTCTCCCGCATACTCTGTAATAATCGGAAATCACCATGTCACATTCATAAGTAAGTGCTGTCTTTACAAATTCCTCTGTTGCCGTCTTTACCAGCCAGTCATCCCCATCAACAAACTGGAAATATTCTCCCTGTGCTGCCTGCATTCCAATATTCCTGCTGTCAGAAACACCACTGTTTCGTTTCTTTATGTAATGAAACCGGCTGTCAGAAGATGCATATTTTTTTATGATCTTTTCTGTATGATCAGTACTGCCATCATTGACAACAATCACCTCAATATTCTTATAACTTTGGTTTTGAATACTTCTAAGGCATCTTTCGATACATTTTTCCCCATTGTAAACCGGTACAATAATGCTTACCAATGGTTCTGCCATTTTAATCACTCCTGCTTTCATGTTGTCTTTTGTGCCAAAGGCAAAAAGCTTAATGGGAAATTTACTCCCACCAGGTCCAAAAGTCAATAATCAGATTCTAAATATTTTATTAAATTTTGCCCTGTACTGAAAATTCCGGTTCCAATGCCTTTTTAATCAATTTGAATTCCTCCGGAAAAATACAATTTGGCAAGCTGCCGTCCATAATCCCCTTCAGTATCATATCATAATCCATAAAGATTACGTTCTCCACTTCACTTGCCTGCAAGATAAGTCTATGTTCATCAACCGGTTGATCATAAATATATACAGCGCTGAGTTCCCAGTCCTTAAAAGGCTGTCCCCAGAACTCCGTCTCCCTATAACCTTCGTGAAAGCCGATAAATCGCAGTTCTTCTGCTGATGCTTCTATTCCCAACTCCTCTGAGAGTTCACGCAGTGCAGAAATTTCAAAATCATCTTCTGTTTGAATATGTCCGGCACTGGATATGTCATAGCATCCGGGATAAGCATCTTTCGTCTGGCTTCGCTTCTGTAATAATACATCCACACCACCATCCTCTCTTTTGCGGATAATCCATATATGCACCGTGCGATGAAGATCTCCATCCCTATGAACCATACTTCTTTCCTTCACATGACCAGTAAGTGTTCCGTCCTGCCTGCAAAGGTCAAAAAGCTCCAATTCTTTCCCATTAAGTGCCGCATAATACCACTTATCTGACTTATGATAGCCAAGCTTTAGCGAGAAAAACGGTTCATCACGCCATAAAAGGTCCAAAAACAGCAAATCTCCATCCCATAAATTCAAATCTTTCAACCTGAATTTATCAATCCATTCCAGTTTCCCCTCATCACACGCCTTCAGCGTACCAGTAAAACCCTCAGCCGTATAAAGACACATATACTCTGTGGGATAATCCTCTGCACAGAAGGTAACAATCCCCCTGAATCGGTAATTTGTAAGTGTAAGCCCTGTTTCTTCTTTCACCTCGCGAAGGAGACAGTCTTCCGGACTTTCTCCCTCCTCAAAATGTCCTCCCACTCCAATCCACTTATCTTTATTAATATCATTCTTTTAGAAACCCTGTGTAACATCAGATATTGATCGTCCTTCTCAATGTAACACAGGGTTGTCAGTCTGCTTTTCATCGTTTACCCAAGCATTTCTCCCACTATCTTATTTACCAGACCTCCATCTGCTCTGCCCTTTACTCTGGGCATCAACTCCTTCATCACTTTTCCCTTATCTTTACCAGAAGGTTCTGTAATACCGAGAACTGACAAAACCTCTTTTACCTGGTCACGAATCGCATCCTCACTCATCTCCTCGGGTGCAAATTCCTGATAAACTGCAAGTCTTATTTTACATGCTTCCTTGATATCTGTTCTGTCTGCCGGCGCTAGCTCCATTGTCTCTTTCGTTTGCTTGATCTCCTTCTTTACTACTTCAAATTCCTCAACCTCTGTCAAATCATCCCTTTTATCGATTGCTTTGTTTTTCAAGGCTCCAAGTAGCATGGAAAGTGCTTCCTTTCTGTCCTTATCTTTGTTTTTCATGGCCTCCATCATCTGGCTGCGCACTGTTTCAATCATACTCATTTTAATTCCTTCCTTTCTTTTCTTCACTATTTCATCTCAGCTACTATACTGAATAATCAGCATTTCGACACTCATGTTGTCATTTATTCTTCCCGTCTTAATGGCTTCCTCTGCCTCTACACAGGCCTCAACCGCGTCTCTTAACTCCTCCGTTTGAAAACGAGCAGCCTGCGCCACATACTTCCCTGCAATAAAACCCGGCAATCCTACTTTCTCGCCGATTGCCTTATTCTGATAGCCTTTTCCCCGAAGCTCCTTGACCTGAAGAAGCATATTAAACTGTCTGGCAATCAAAAATAAAATTCTCATGGGAGGTTCCTTTTGCGCAAGAAGCTCATAGTAGAGCTCCAGTGCCTGCTTCTGCTTCTTATCCGCAATGGCACTCACCATATCAAAGATATGATTTCCGATTCGTTTGGTACAGATTTCTTCAATATCCTTCTCTGTGATTACTTCCTTATTCATGCAATAGCAGAACAGCTTCTCCGTTTCCTTACGGATATTTTCCATGTCAGTACCTGTTTTTTCCAACAGATAATTCAACGAATTCTCAGAAATTTTTTTATCTTCCTTCTTTACCATTCCAAGGATCCATCGCTTTAATGTATTTTCATCCTGAACGGCAAACTCTACGGCACATCCTTTGGCAGTAATCGTTTTATACAGCTTGCTTCTCTTATCTACTTCCGTTTCCACAAGCAAAAAATAAGTCGTCTGCGCCGGTGCGGAAAAATACTCCGCAAGCTGCTCTCCACCGCTTTTCAAAAACCCACTGTTCTCTAAAACGATCAGTCGTCTTTGTGCAAAGAATGGAAGCGTTTCTGCCTGGTCAATTACCTCTCCTATGGATATATCCTTGCCTTCATAATAATGATAATTCATATTATCATCACCAATGATTGCTTCCTTCAACTTATCCCGGTATTGTTTTCGAAGATAGGCCTCCTCACCAAAAAGAAGATATATATGATTAAATTGTTGTGTTTTTATATCCTGAATAAGGCGCTGCACGTTAACTCCTCTGTTTATATGTTAAATTCTCTATGCATTTTAGCATAATCTCAAATGATTTGGAAGAGCACTCCTTCAGTAATAACCACTATTCTCAAAATATTTTTCCACTTCCATCTTCCTCCCATCTGTCCGAAAGGTTACTGCTCCGGTTTCATAGGTAATCATGATCTTAGTTCCACAGTCATCAAGACGACCAATCAGTTCTGCATGGGGATGCCCATAAGAGTTTTTCTCACCGCATGAAATGACTGTATAAACTGGGCAAATCCTATCCAGAAATTCTACCGGTGTAGAATATGCAGAACCGTGATGTGCAGCCTTCAGCACCGTAATCCTCTCTCCTTTACATTCTCCCATATATGCAAGCATTTCCTGTTCCCCTTTACCTTCCACATCTCCTGTCAGCAAAGCACTGAAATCACCATAATCCATCTGCAATACAACAGAATATTCATTGTCCTCCAAAAAACTGTCCTTTGATGGATTCAGGCAAAGAAGCCTGAGCTTTCCATCATAAATTTCCTGCCCTTTACTGATATAAGAAACAGGGATATCAGCATCATATGCCAGTGTTTCCAGCTCATGATAATTCTGATCCTTTCTCTCATCCGCCACATCCGGAAGAAGGAGATTGTCTATGCAAATTCCCTGCTCTTTCCCGACTGAAAGTATTTCCTTTATTCCATTGCAATGATCTTCATCAGGGTGGGTCACAAACACTGCCTTTAGATGGGTTGCCCCGCGGCTTTTTAGAAATGGAATAATCCGATAGGTTCCCACACCCGCTACAGAAGCGCTTCCACCATCTATAAGATAATTATTTCCGTTTTCATTTCCTAAGAAAATGCAATCTCCCTGCCCTACATCCAGAAAAGTAAGCTCCACTTTGTTTTCCGTTTGAATGCAGAGAAGAAGCATTGCCACCGCAACAATTCCCCATCTACATAACAGCTTCATTCTCTTTCCTAAAACCACAATCACTATCATAAGCAGTATATATATCATAATCTGCCATTCTTTTGGCTGTCCTGCTATAAAGAGCCTTCCCGGAAGATAGTTACAAAGCTGCATGGCAAATTCATACAGCCTTAAAATTCCCCGAATCAAAAAAACTAATGGTACCGCAGCCATAGGGTTTAGAAGCTGAATGGCAATCAGAATAAGTCCTGCTAGCATCAAGAGGCTCATAAGCGGAATTACCATCATGTTAAGCAGAATAGAATACACGGGAAACTGATAATAGAACCACAGATTCATGGGAAGGGTAATTACTGCCATTCCCACACTCCCAACAAGACCTTTTACCAATTGACTTTCCCATCTTTTCCCTTTTTCTCTGTATTGGGGAATTCCTTCCGTCAATGCAGGTAAAAGTATGCCGATTCCTGCCACACATCCAAAGGAAAAAATGAAACCACTGTGGTAGAAATAAAGAGGTTGCTCCAAAAGTACAAATGCTGCAGCAACTGCAACTGCTGTCAACATATCATAAGTGCGTTCGCAAACAATTGCCAGCATGTGAATGGCAAACATCAGGATGGCTCTGACCGCCGATACTGAAAATCCCACCATCATTCCATACAATGCCATACCTGATGCAGAACAGACTGCTGCCGCCTTCATCGGTACACCGCACTTTCGCAGAAGCTGATAGAATCCCATACCCAGCAGGGAAACATGTAGTCCCGAAATTGCCAGAATATGAGCAATACCGTTCTGCTGATAAAGATTTTTAAGTTCCTTATCCATGCTACCTTTTTCTCCAAGCAATATGGCACACATTACCGCTGCCTCTTTTTCCGGAAGATTACTTTCCAGTTGTTCTGCCAGAAAAGAGCGAAGCAGATACAGGCTCTGTGCAAGATGATTATATTCAGTTGTCTTTGCAAGAATTTCTGCCTGATTTAAGCGATAAGAAATTCCAGATATTTGATAATAAGAACAGGCATCGAATTGTCCCGGATTAGACGCTCTTTCAAAGGTCTTCAACTTTCCTTTGACTTTAATACAACTTCCTAGCTCCGGTTCTGGCTGACCGGCCTTCAGATAACAGATAATCTTGGTATCACCATGTGCAGTATCACCATCCTGAACATTCTTAAGATACAGTACTGACACCGGATAATCCCTTTGGATGATAGCTTCCTTCCTATATACTTTTCCAACTACCGTAAAACTCTTACCCTGACTCAGATCATATTCCAAACGGGGAGCAGGGTTCTTCCTTGCAAAAAGATACAGCATCGCCACCATCGCCAGACACAAAAAACCCAACGGGCGCTTTATCATATAGTTTCCTTTCCGTTATAAATTGTTCTTATGAAATTTTCTATTCCACCAGCTCCAGATTTCTTTCAAACACGCTGGATAAATTGATACATTCCTTATAAGTTATATTTGTGTCACCATTAATTGAAATCTGTACTTTATTAACATTAGCAATTTCTACCAGAGAATTCGTAATTGAATAAATAGTTACTTCAGGTGTAACATTGTAAATTTGAGTCAGAAATGCATTATCAAGGTTTACATAACATATTCCGTCTTTTACGTTTACACTTACAATTTTAGTACCCGGATTAATCGTTGGAAATGCCTTTTCTCCCTCTCCAACACCTGCAATCAACTGTTCTACCACCAGTCTCTCCATGGAGATATTGCTGTTATAAACTACCGTTCTGTTAACCTTCTTTAAGCCATCTCCTGTTTCATTGGCCAGATACAGTTTCAACTTTACTTTCTCGTAAGTACTGATTTCATTCCCTGCATTATCAATAAACATGTCTGCATTCATCATACCAATTACTATACCTGATGCATCCGTAAGAGGCTCTGACTGAATCAAAAAAGACACATACTGAATTCCATCAACCTGTGTCAATGTTCGCACGATTGCAGCACGAACAAGAACCTCTGTTGTGACCGGCTGCAATTTATAGTTTTCACTAAAACTCAACGTCAGCCTGTCTTCTTCAAAATGATAATCCAAGAGACTAAAATTTCCTGATAAGGGTGCCTTATACTCCAGCTTTTCTGAAACGATTGCCAGCTGACCAAGCAGCTCATCAAGCAGT
>CAMBLS010000088.1 GCA_945868485.1 uncultured Lachnospiraceae bacterium
AAGGCACAGGACTTTGACTCCTGCATTCGCTGGTTCGAATCCAGCTAGCCCAGTTACATATATGGGCCACTAGCTCAGGTGGTAGAGCACTTGACTTTTAATCAAGTTGTCCGGGGTTCGAGTCCCCGGTGGCTCATTATATTTTCAAAAGATAGAAAAGATAAATCAGCTTATCTGATTTTCTTTTTTTTTGTCTATTATTGAGAATGGAGAGGATTATTATGGAAAAAAAGGAAGCTGTACAGGAAAACAAAATGGGTGTAATGCCGGTAAACCAATTATTACTTAGCATGTCACTCCCAATGATGATTTCCATGCTGGTACAGGCACTTTATAATATTGTTGACAGTATTTTTGTATCGAGGATCGATGAAAATGCGTTGACAGCCGTCTCTCTGGCATTTCCTATACAGACACTTATGATTGCTCTTGGTGGAGGAACAGGAGTAGGTGTAAATGCCATGTTGTCAAGAGCATTGGGGGAAAAGGATTTTGATAAGGCAAATAAATCAGCTTCTAATGGTGTTTTTCTGGCGGTAGTGAGTTATCTTATCTTTTTACTTGTGGGGATTTTTGTCACAGGACCTTTTTATATGAGTCAGACTAAAGATGTGCAGATTGTAGAATATGGGAAACAATACCTGACAATCATATGCTGTTTTTCTTTTGGTATGTATATGCAGTTTATTTTTGAAAGACTACTTCAGTCAACAGGAAAAACCTTTTACACAATGATTACCCAGGGGATAGGTGCAATCATTAATATTATATTGGATCCCATTTTTATTTTTGGATATCTTGGAATGCCACGTATGGGTGTAGCCGGTGCGGCGGTTGCTACGGTTATTGGACAGATTATTGCAGGTATTCTGGCAATCATTATTAATGAGAAGAAAAATACTGAAATCAGGTTGCGTTTTCGTGGATTTCGCCCGGATATTAAGGTTATCGGACAGATTTATCAGGTGGGAATTCCTTCTATCATTATGCAGTCAATTGGTTCTATTATGACTTATGGGATGAATCAGATACTGCTTGCGTTTACCGCTACGGCAGCAGCCGTATTTGGAGTATACTTTAAATTGCAGAGCTTTATCTTCATGCCGGTGTTTGGACTTAACAATGGTATGGTGCCGATTGTGGCGTATAATTATGGAGCAGGTAATAGGGAACGACTGGTTAAAACTGTTAAATTAAGTTTGGTTTATGCGGTGTGTTTAATGCTGGTAGGTGTTTTGGTATTTCAATTATTTCCTGAACAACTATTTTTGCTGTTTGAGGCTTCGGAAAACATGATTGCAATTGGGGTGCCGGCCCTCCGCATCATAAGTGTTCATTTTTTGCTTGCAGGCTTCTGTATTGTGCTTACCTCTATGTTTCAAGCACTGGGAAATGGTGTTTACAGCATGATTATTTCCATTGCAAGACAATTGGCAGTGCTTTTGCCGGTGGCATATCTTCTTTCTCTGACGGGGAAAGTAGAAAATGTATGGTGGGCATTTCCGATTGCTGAATTTGCCTCCTTCCTGTTTTCGGTATTTTTCCTGATTCGGATTTATCATAAGGTAATCAAACATATTGGACAAAATAAGATATAAAAAGTTGACAGTCTCGCCTGTCAATGATAAGATAGCTTACGTGAGTAATTTTGCCTGATACTACAGGCACATAAGCGGGTATGGCGGAATTGGCAGACGCGCTAGATTTAGGTTCTAGTGGGAGACCGTGCAGGTTCAAGTCCTGTTACCCGCAGCAAGTAAAGGCGGCAGTATCATAGCGGATACTGCCGCTTTTAGTCCAATAAGTTTATATGTGAGTCAGTTTATATTTTGGGTATAACAGAGGAGCTAAGGAGGAAAAATACAGTGAAATATAAGCAAATAGTCTTTGATGTTGACGGCACATTGATGAACAATGAATTTGCTGTTTTGCGTTCCTTTCAGGATACAATAAGGGAAGTGACTGGGAAAACAATGGAGATGGAAGAGTTGAAATTCTGTTTGGGGATTCCAGGTGAAAGTGCAATCAGTCAGCTTGGAATAGAAGACACTTCTGGGACATTGGAGTTATGGGTACGCAAGCTTGCGAAATATGAGGATACAGTCCGTGTATTTGAGGGGATTCCGGAGCTGCTTGAGCGCTTAAAAAAGGCAGGATACAAAATGGGAATTGTAACATCTAGAACCAGAGAATTGCAAGATGAGGATTTTAAAAATAGAAGTATTAGAACGTACTTTGAAACAGTGGTATGCGCAGATGAATGTATAACGCCAAAACCTACTGCGGGACCGCTTCTTAAATACATGGAGCTTACCGGAACAGAATGCAGGGAACTTCTCTACATTGGAGACAGTATTTATGATTTGGAGTGTGCGGAAAATGCTGGTGTTGACTTCGCACTGGCAGGTTGGGGCAGTTCAAATCATCATATACAGGCGGAGAGGATTGTAAAGATGCCGGAGGAGCTTTTCTGTTATTTAAATGTTTAAAAGAAAAGGAGTCAAATATGGAGCGGGACAAAGAGCTTCGCATGGCTACAGAAGGAATTGGTAAACTGATGATTCGTATGGCTGTTCCTTCTATGATTGCCCAGATTATCAATATTTTATACAGTATTATTGACAGAATTTATATTGGACATATTGAAAGGGTAGGAATGGAAGCACTTACGGGAGTGGGTGTTACCTTCCCGATTATTGTTCTGATATCTGCATTTTCTGCATTTGTTGGAGCAGGAGGTGCACCGTTATCTGCTATCTGGCTTGGAAAAGGGGATCGAAATCGGGCAGAAAAAATCCTTGGAAACGGCGTAACTATGTTGTTGTTTTTTACCGTTGTATTGATGGGGTTTTTCTATGCTTTTCAAAGACCGCTTCTTTATCTGTTTGGAGCCAGTGATGCCACGATTGGCTATGCTGTGGATTACATGACCACTTATCTTGCAGGCACGGTATTTGTGGAGCTGGCATTGGGATTGAACGCCTTTATTATTTCTCAGGGACAATCCAGGATTGCAATGATTGCGGTTCTCATAGGTGCAGCCGCCAATATTATTTTAGATCCTATTTTTATTTTTGTTTTACATATGGGGGTCAGAGGTGCTGCTGTGGCAACAGTAATTTCACAGGCGTTGAGCGCAGTTTGGACAGTAGGATTTCTAATCAGTAAAAAGTCTTCGTTGGGAATTAAGGTGAAGGCTATGAAACCTGATTTTTCGATAATTGGCAGTGTGATGGCACTTGGGATTTCACCCTTTATCATGCGGGCAACCGAAAGCCTGATCAGCATTGTGTTAAACAGTGGACTACAAAGATATGGTGGAGACGTGTATGTAGGGTCTTTGACAATTATGCAGAGTGTTATGCAGATGTATTCAGCTCCTTTAGGAGGCTTTACGCAGGGAGTTCAGCCCATCATCAGTTACAATTTTGGAGCCGGTAACTTTGAAAGGGTAAAGAAGCTTTATCGGTGTATGATTACCACTAGTTTTTTGTTTGCGGCGAGTGCCACGCTGATTGTAATTACATTTCCGGCTTTTTTTGCAGGGATGTTTACCAACGATGGGGAGTTGATTGCACTGGTGGAAAAGATGATGCCGATTTTTATGTGTGGAATGCTGGTATTTGGTATTCAGCAGGGAATCCAGCCTACTTTTCTTGCATTAGGGCAGGCAAAGCTGTCACTCTTTATCGCTATTTTCAGAAAGGTTCTGTTGCTTGTGCCGCTTGCATTGGTTCTGCCAATAAAGTACGGCGTGATGGGAATTTATTATGCAGAACCCATCTCGGACATCTTATCGGCAACGGTGGCAACTATTTTATTTTTGACCAATATTAAAAAAATTGTATCTAAGGAAACTTTGCAAAATATTGTTTGACAGAGACGTTGTTTTCTGATAAAGTGTTCCTTAAGTTAAAAGGGAGTAGTAAAAAAGGTTCAGTCAACAATCCCCGGTATGATGCCGTGGCTGAACACTTCCTATAATGCGGAAGTACGAGACTTTTGACACATTTTTGTGTCGGGAGTCTTTTTTATTTGGTAATACTAAAGAAGAAAGGATGAGAAATATGGTAAAAGCAGTTATATTATTTTTTGCAGGACTTGTATTAATCTGTCTGGGAGGAGACAGACTTGTGGACGCAGCAGTTGCAATTGCAAGAAAACTTGGCATTCCTCAGATTGTAGTTGGAGCTACGATTGTGAGTCTGGGAACCACATTGCCGGAGATTCTTGTTTCCACTACTGCAGCGTTTGACGGTTCAGCGGCGATTGCAGCAGGAAATGCATTTGGTTCGATTATCTGTAACACGGCATTAATTGCAGGACTTACACAGACAATACGTCCGTCGAAGAAGGTGGAGTTTTCTTCTTTGGCATGGCGCAGCATATTTTTCTTTGGGGCATTGATTGTAATGAATGTGGTCGGTTATGTGACAGGCGCATTCGGACGCCCTTTAGGGATTGGGTTATTATTGTTATTTATTCTGTATGCATATATGAATGTCATCCGCTCTTCGTCAGAAGGAAGCGAAGAAGATGGGGATGAGGATTATTCTGCTGTATCAGTACCCAAACAGCTGCTCATTCTGGTGGTATGCGCAGCATTTCTCTTTGTGGGTGCCAATCTGCTGGTGGATAACGGCATTCTGATTGCTGAAGCACTGGGGGTTCCTGAGCGCGTCATTGCGGTTACCTTTATCGCACTTGGCACTTCACTGCCGGAGCTTATGACCTCTGTCATGTCCCTGATTAAGGGATATGGGAACGTAGGACTTGGAAACGTACTGGGAGCAAATATTTTAAATATGCTTCTGGTTATCGGTATCCCGGCGGTCATTCAGGGAATTCCGCTGGAGCGCTCAGTTGTTGCGGTGGATATGCCGCTGGCAGGTCTGGTAATGGGAATTTTGTTTATTCCCATTCTGATCAGAAAAAAATCCTCAAGAGCACAGGGAATCATTTTGCTGGGAATTTATGCAGCATACTGCGTGATGTCATTTATCAGTTAAAATTGTAGTAAGTGATTGGTATAGTTTACGATTAGGTAAATAGTTTTTGACAATAACAAGGAGGGCAGCCCATCAGGCCACTACGTGGCTTTGGGACTGCCCTCCTTTATGATACGCATCTTACAGTGTATGCGTTATTCTTATTTTGCCTGCTCCAGAGCAAGAGTTACGGTTGTGATATCGCAAACCTCTGTGGGTCCGTAATACTGAATAGCACCCGGATATTTGAAGCATGTTTCAACGGCCCATTGGTCACGATGAGCTTCAAAGTATTTGAATGGTGCGCCATCAAGCTCAACAAGCGCCTTCTTGATAACAGGCTTGTCTTCGCCATGTCTTCTTTCGATGTTCATCATTTTGGTAATCGGCATACCACCTGCAACCCATTCGTTTGCTGGAGCGGAAAGGTTGGAAACCTTGGATAAGTATCCGTTGTAACCATACTGAATCAGCATAAATGCGTTGTAGCCTAAGGAGTAGCAGTAGTCAGAGTCAAAGTTGGAAGGGAAAGCGCATCTTCCTTCGTATCCTAAGAAATGATGAAGCGGGCTGAATTTACCCTTGTATGTGCCTGCTGCCTTTCTGGCTGCTAATTTATCTGCTACCAGTGCGGAGAATAATTTCTCGGATTCAATCAGGGAAACCTGTACGTTTCCGTGAGGATCTCTCTCTAAGAATAACTGCTGCTGAATGGTCTGAGGAAGGATTGCGAATACTTCCATGGATTCCTTTGTTAAACCTTTTTCAATGAATGCATACTTGTCTGCCCAGGTAGGAAGTGCATTGAATGCATCAGCCTTACTTCCTGCAAGAAGTTCGTTGATTTCCTGGATTAATACGGAAAATTCGGGAACAAACTCAACAACACCTTCAGGGATGATTGCAACACCGAAGTTCATGCCGTTTGCGGCTCTCTTTTCTACAGAATCAGCGATGTAATCAGCGATTGCGGAAAGAGACATCTTCTTGGCTGCAACCTCTTCTGAGATTAAGCAGATGTTAGGCTGTGTCTCCAAAGCACACTCTAAGGCAACGTGGGAAGCGGAACGTCCCATAACCTTAACGAAGTGCCAGTATTTCTTAGCAGAGTTGGCATCTCTTTCGATGTTGCCAATGATTTCGCTGTATGTCTTAGTAGCTGTATCGAAACCGAAGGAACATTCGATATCTTCGTTCTTTAAGTCACCGTCGATAGTCTTGGGGCATCCGATGACCTGAACACCTGTGCCCTGTGCTGCAAAGTATTCAGCAAGAACAGCAGCGTTTGTATTGGAATCATCACCGCCGATGATAACGATAGCTGTGATGCCGTGTTTCTTACATACTTCGGCAGCGATGGCAAACTGTTCGTTTGTCTCGAGCTTTGTTCTGCCGGAACCGATGATGTCGAAACCGCCTGTATTTCTGAACTGGTTGATATATTCGTCTGTAAAAACGATATAGTCGTCTTCAATCAGTCCGCTGGGACCGCCCTTGAAACCATAGAGCTCATTTTCTTTGTTGGTTGCCTTTAATGCATCATATAAACCGCAAACAACATTGTGTCCACCGGGAGCCTGTCCGCCGGAAAGGATAACGCCTACGATCTGCTTTTTTGCTTCGGAAGTGTTCTGACCCTTCTGGAAAGTAATTTCCTTTTTACCATAGGTATTAGGGAAAAGGGCTTTGATTTTTTCCTGGTCAGCTACGCTCTGTGTCTCTTCACCTTCCTTTACGCAGATATCTGCGATGCCGTGTCTCAGCATTCCGGGAAGCTTGGGGGCGTATTCGTATCTGGATTTCTGTAATGGTGAAATATTCATAGCTTTATCTCCTTTATAATATTTTTCAAGAATTAATTTTATTATATTTCTACGATAAAGTAAACCTCTATCTTTTTCGCGGCTTTTATTTGACTAAAGACTGAAAATATATTATTCTTATATCATGAAATTACATAAGAGGAGGAGATGCTATGGTTTCCAGTATAGTGGGAAATTATTTAGTTGATCATGGAATTATTTCTTTTGAACAGTTCATGGATCTGCTTGCAGAGCAGCAGAAGGTTCGTGTTAAATTAGGATTAATTGCAGTGGCTGAGGGATTGATGACACAGGATGAAGCTGACCGGGTAAACAACTTACAGGCAGTTATGGATAAACGTTTCGGAGATATTGCGGTAGAAAAAGGGTATCTTACGGATGGACAGGTAGAAGCACTTCTGAAGAAGCAGGGTAATGCATATCTTGCATTTGCACAGGCACTGGAGAATCAACAGTTGCTGACGGTGGAGCAGCTTGAGCAATATATGATAGATTTCCAGCGTGATAACAATTTAACACTTTCGGATATGGAAGATTTGAAAAGTGATGATGTAGACAGAATTATACCTCTTTATATGCCCACAGGATATGATAAGTATTTAAATGCAGCCGGCACTGCGCTTCGTACAATTATGCGTTGTGTAGACAATGAAATTTATCCTGAAAAGGCATATATTACCGAAAAATGTGAGGGTGAAAATGCTGCTACACAATATATGGATGGCGAGCAGAGCGTTACCTGCGGTATGATAGGAAAGGGACAGGCGCTTTTGCCTGTAGCATCAATTTTTGGTAAGGAGCAATTTTCAGAAGTAAACGAAGATGCATTGGATGCAATTGGAGAACTGTTAAATTGTATTAATGGTCTTTATGCCAGCGCATTAAGCCAGAGTGGAGTGTCAATGGAACTTTATCCTCCTCAATTTTCTGCTTCAATCAGTGGGATTGAAGGGAAAGAGATGCTGGTGTTGCCTTTACATATCAAAGGACAGAGGGTTGACTTTGTTATTGCCATTGGCAACAAAATTGAGATGAAGCAGGAGGCATAAAAATGGCAAATATTATGATTGTGGACGATTCGAGAACATCTCGTAAAATTCTAAAACAAATTTTGGAAGATTCTGGACATACCGTTGTAGGCGAAGCCGTAGACGGAGAAGAGGGCTATCTGAAATACAAAGAATTGAAGCCGGATCTTGTCACTTTGGATATCACGATGCCAAAGCTGGATGGTCTTGAGGCACTGCAGCTTATTAAAAAGTGTAATGAGAATGCCAAGGTGGTTATGATTACAGCGGCAGGTCAGAAAGAAAAGATGATTCAGGCAATTAAGTATGGTGCAGCAGAATTTATTGCAAAACCTTATGATGAAGAGGATGTAAAGCAGGTTATTAACAAAATTCTAGGCGCATAAGTACCTGAAAGTATAATGTCAGGAGTGAATAGTTATATAATACACGTACGTTAGAGACAGAATTGTTTTTAAAATGCGTGTATTTTTTTCTTGCAATTTTTTCATAAATTAAGTATGATAAGGGAAGGAAATCGTTTTCCATAAACTTTCTGGAGGAACCCATGGTATCAATTAAAGATGTAGCGAGGCACGCAGGTGTAGCAATTTCTACTGTTTCTAAAGTGTTAAATCATTATCCAAATGTGAGTGAGGAAACCAAAGTCAAAGTGAATAAGGCAGTGGAGGAACTGAATTTTGTTCCTAATTCAGTGGCTGCAGCACTTTCTTCTAAACAAGCAGGACGAGTGGCATTGCTGGTAAATTTAAGTTCAAAAACACAGGCGATAGATGAAATTAATATGCAGTATATTCATGGTGCAATTAATAAAGCAATGGAATTGAATTTAGATGTGATTACCTTATTCTTTTCCATGTTTAAAAATAGAACCGCGGAGGAAATAACCAGATATTTGCAGTCGCAGAGTATAACCGGAATTATTATTTACGGCTTATCCAAAGAGAATAAAGTGCTGCAAAAACTGATTTCAGATCAGAGATTCAAGTGTGTTGTGATAGATGCTCCCATTGTCAATGAGAATACATCATCAGTGTGGATTGATCATCGAAAAGCTCAGTATGATGTGGCAAAAAAAACGATTATCGAAAATAACTGTAAAAGGGTACTTTATATTTCCGGGAAGAAAAACGGCTATGTGACGGATGAGCGAATTAAGGGGATGGAAGATCTGGTCAGAGACATGGGACTAACTATGTTGATCAGAAACGGAGACTTCTCCGAGCTCCAGGCACGTAACATTACTATGCGATATGGAAAAAATAAGGATGTTGTTGTATGTGCATCGGATCTAATGGCAATTGGTGCTATGAAAGCATTGATAGAGATGAATATTTTCAGACCGGTCTGCGGTTTTGATGGGATTATTCTGATGGGGTATGTAGGAAAACAGATGAATACTGTACATCAGGATTTTGAGGGTATTTCTGCGAAGGCTATGGAGGAGCTCCAGAAGCTTATGAATGGAGACAAAGGTAAAAATATAATAACTCCATATACGTTGGAAAGAATGAAATATATGGATATCATATGTTAAACAGCAGTCTGGCAATAGTACAATAGTGTATATGGGTAAGAGTTTGAAGACGATGAATATTTTATTTACAAAAAATATGAATTTGCACTTGCGGAAAACGTTTTCTTATGCTACACTCAGTATGCAGATGTGAAAATTTGAAATAATTAGTAAAGAAAAGTTGTCAAAATAATATTAAAAAATCAGGAGGAAATTATGTCAGCACAAACAAATTTGCAAAAGGATGTATTGGTTTTAAACATGG
>CAMBLS010000089.1 GCA_945868485.1 uncultured Lachnospiraceae bacterium
TAATTGCAACAGTCAGTGGAACAGTTATGAAGGAAACTACATCCGAAATCCTGCATCTTTCCACTAAGGATGGTCACATGGAAATTAAGATGGACAGTGAAACGGATACCAGTGCCTGCAAGGTTCTGCTTCCGGGGAAGCAAATCAGCGTTTCTGTTTCCCATGGTTCTGACGGATATCTTCATGCAGTGAGAATTACCAGCGGTGCACAGACTACAACTGTCTCAACTGATTCCTCTACCACGGCCAATGTAACAGGAACAATCAGCGACAAATCTACTGACAGCATTATTTATTTCAAAACCCCTCAGGGAGATATGGAAATCAAATTGGACCCTACCACCAGCGTTAATTGTGTTCTGATTGCTGGCAAAACCTATATGATTACTTGTGCCAGAGGTGCAGACGCTTACATGCATGCCTTAAGCATTACCGACTCGACCTCGGCGATGACCAGTGGCTCAGCACTGACACCTGCTCCTGCTTCTGATGTTAATAATGGTCTTTCTACTACATCAGTAACTGGAACCGTAAATAACCAGACAAAGGAAAATCTGCTGTATCTTTCTACTAACGGTGGCATCATGCAGATTGTAATTGACAGTAACACCGACAGCCGCAATGGAATGGTTCTGACTCCAGACCGTAAGGTAACTGTTTCCGTTTACCGTGGTTCTGACGCATATATGCATGCAGCAACCATTACAGGCGTAAAGGATGGGTATGTAAGCGCAACCATAAACACTACCGATACTTCCACCGTAACAGGCACAGTTGGCAGCAAGTCTACCGAAAATATTCTCTACTTGACAACTCCTCAGGGAGATATGGAACTGAAGCTTGATTTAATCAGAAATGTAAGTAACTGCAAGGTTCTTGTCAGTGGTAAGAAGCTCACCGTAACATGTGCCCGTGGCTCTGATGCATATATGCATGCAGTTGATATTATCGGTTCATAAATTAAGTGTAATTTTTTAAATGGGCAATCACAAAATGCGGTTGCCCATTTTCTTACTATTCTATCTCTTTTATCCCTGTACTGCCTGATTAAGTTCTTCGGCCAATCCTTTAATTCTCTCAACCATCTTCTCAATTTCTGCCACACCTGCACTGTTTTCCTGTGTAGCAGCGGTTACATATTCTATTGCACTATAATTATTCTGTGTATTTTGATTGACCTGTTCCATGCTCGCTGCCACTTCACTGCTCTTCTCCCGTATGCGCTCTGTGGTTTTCTCCATTTCAGTAATCTGAGCGGACATTTCAATATTGGATGAGGTAATCAATGATGTGGAATTGCCTACTTCCTGAATGCTTTCCATTCCTGTCTGGGTCAACTCTGCACTCTGCTCCATAACCTGAACAGCTTTTTCTGTATTATGTACCACTTCATTTACAATTTTTCCTATACTATCTACCGCTGCATGCGTTTGCTCTGAAAGCTTCTGAATCTGCTCTGCTACCACTGCAAAACCTTTTCCATGCTCTCCTGCCCTTGCCGCTTCTATAGTAGCATTCAGGGCAAGAATATTCGTCTGGTTGGAGATTCCGGTTATTACATGAATAATGCCAAGAATTTCTTTGGATTCCTCTCCCAGATGCAGGATAACATCCTTACACTCATTTGTACTTTTATGGATCTGCTGCATACTGCCTGTTGCAAAATCCATTTTCGCCTGATTTTCTTTGGATTTTTCATTTACCTGCTCTGCCAGCTGAGAAATCTGGTCATTCATGGTGTCAAGTGCTATCAACTGGGAACTGATATCCTGAGTGCGCTCGTTTACACCTGTTATTTCCGTGCTGTTCTCACTGAAGCTTTGAAGCACATTCCCTATTTCATCTGCAATCTGTCCATTTGCTGTCATGGATGCCTCTGTAATAACTGACAATTCCTTTACCATGGATAATAATGCTTCTGACGTTTGATTTGATTTTTCCTGCATCAGCTTCATATGCGCCATGATCTTTTCCTGTTCTTCCGCTCCCATCAGATTGGAAAGCATTCCTGCTGTCCTCTCACACAACATGGTAAAGATTGCTGCCACAGCAACCAAAACCAATGCCCTTGGTGCAATCCCAAATACCACAAGCTTGTATAAGGTAGTAAAATTCTTATCAGGAAGCGTATTTAACACAAATCCCAGCCATTGTCCCACTGAAACACCAAGCACTGATAATATGGTGATAATAATATTCAGCTTCTTGGAAAAATAAAGGCTTGCAATCGCCAAAGCATAAACATAAAGCAATACCACATGATAGCTTAATGTGACTGTTGCAATGGCTACAAAAGCCACCGCACAGATTGACAAAAGGTATTTTACCCACCACGCCTGTAGTTTCCCTACATTTACAATAAAGGTAGGAACCCATAACAATACCGAACCGCCCAGATAGGCAATCGTCATGATTTTCATATCCACGATGAATATTCCAACTACATTCAGCAGATATACCACTGTAAACAATACAAAGGTTATTCTCATAACCTTTGCCACTGCTTTGTTTGCCTGTTTCTCATTCTGTATAAGTACACCATTTTTCTCTTCCATCTTTTGTTCCCCTCTTTTCTTTCCGGCTATCGTATTTATCAAGGAAGCCAGTTTAATACATCTTTAATGTGTTCATCCCAGAAATCCCAGTTATGTTCTCCCGGAAAACGTTCATATTTTATTTCTGCTCCCAATGCTGCTGCAGTTTGATAAAAACTCTCATTCACAGGAAAAATAGCGTCCTGTGTGCCACAATTCATATACATTTGAGGTAAATCTATCTTTTCTGCCATCTGCAGTTTCAGCAGAGCAATTAAATCATCACGGCTGCCACTAATCTGCGTCACATCCTTAAATACCGCACGCATATAGCTATCAGACTCCATTCCTGCACGAGCCTTGTCACTTCCAAGCAAAAGGCAAAGATCCAAACTTCCCGAAAGAGATGCCACATATCCAAAGGTCTCTGGAAATTCCAAACCTGCACGATAGGCACCATAACCGCCCATGGAAAGCCCTGCAATATAGGTTTCTTCCCTCTTTTCGCTTAAAGGGAACATCGTCCTCATAAATTCCGGCAGTTCTTTTCCGATATAGGTGAGGTATTTTTCACCATGGGCCATATCCAGATAAAAAGAATTTTCACCGGAGGGCATTACCACCGCAATTCCCTTATCCTGTGCATAACGTTCTATTCCGGTCTTAAGACACCAGCTCATGCATCCACCGGTACTCCCATGCAATAAATAAAGTACAGGAAACTCATCTGTATTCACAGAAGGGAGAAACACGATTACATGGGCATTTTTTTCCAGACTGGGAGAATAAAAATTACAATCAATATGTGCCATATTCTGTCCCTCCTACTCTTCTATTGAATCATTTTTCAACGGCAACCAGTCAAGACCTCTCTGAATATGAGTATCCCAATAATCCCAGTCATGAATTCCCGGATGCTCCTCATAAGTCAGATCAATGCCCAATTTTTCAAATTTTTCCTTAGCAGATAGATTAACCTGATAAAGAAAATCTTCTGTTCCACAGCTTTGAAATACCTTGGGGAGCGCCACTTTCTTCTGTTTGCAGTTTTCAATCAATTGAAATAAGTCTGCCTCAGAATTCCTTATCTTCTCTGTGTCTTCAAAGGCAAATCCCCATCCAGCCGGGGCATCCATTAAGTGATTGGCAACATCCTCATACACCTTAATGATATCGATTGCTCCCGAAAGTGAAATACAGGCTGCATACTGCTGCGGACATTGGAAAGCCATTTTAACCGCACCATATCCTCCCATGGAAAGCCCTGCCACGAAAGTATTTTCCCGTTTCGTACTAAGAGGGAACATCTTCGTAACAATTTCCGGCAGTTCTTCAGTCAAGTAAGTTAAATAGGCACTTCCATAAAACATATCCTGATAATAACTGTTGGATGCAGAGGGCATAACCACTGCAATCTTATGTGCCTGGGCATATTTTTCAATACTGGTCATGCGCATCCAGTCCGTGTAATCTCCAAATGCACCATGAAGTAAATAAAGTGTCTGAAATTTAACTCCTCTACGCAAATAATCACTTTTTTTGTGGTTTAGGATTTCATCCGAATTAGGTGTAGGAATAAATACGTTTATCTCCGTGTCAAATCCCAATGCCTGCGAAAAGAAATTCACCTGAAAAAATCCCATATCCTCTACCCTTTTACCTTTCCCCGCAATGCTTAGTCTATTTTCTTTTTAAAATTCCTTTTTTCTTCCCCGTTATTTCTTTTAATATAGAAGCCTTACCAAGATTTCCTTCTGCCTTAATTTTTCCTTCCAGATATGCCTTGACCGGATCAAGCTTTCCGCTTACAAGATTAATCAATGTTTCCGCTGATGTGGTCACAAGAATATCTCTGTCATAATATTCATAAGGCTCTACATGTGCCTTACCGTCTGCAACTTCCAGATATAATGCACCGGAAGCCTCACCTTCTACGTTAAACTGAAAGGCAACATGCTCCTTAATCTTGCTTGCATCAGCTTTTTCCACTATTTCCTTTAAAGTTGCGACTAATTCCTCATATGTCATGTGATTTCCTCCCATTACTCTATAAATACTCTTACTACTATTAAAATAGCATTTTCTTACGTTTAGCGCAATCAAAAGTATGTACTGTGCTTCCCAAAAAATCTGTACATAATTTTACCCTCTGCTGGTTTTATCCAGCATCTTATCCATAATATCCACACCCTGATCTAAATCTGTAAAGGTCGGATAATATTCAGTAGGTCGAAAGCCCTGACGATTAATTTTTTTATTCAGCTTATCAAAATCTCTTAAGCTTACCGGCTTGGAAAAATAATAACCCTGGGCAATGTCACACCCGATTTCCGTCAGGAAATTCACCTGATCCAAAGTCTCCACGCCTTCCGTTACCACAATCAGATCCAATTCCTTAGCCATAGCAATCAGATAACGCAGGATAGTCTGTCCTTCCTCATTTTTACTGTTATCAATCAGGAATTTGCGATCCAGCTTTACCATGGAAAAGGGCAGATCCCTTAAAAGATTTACCGGAGAATGCAATCCTCCAAAGTTGTCAATACAAAGCTTATAGCCACTCTGCGCCAGAACTTTTACGGTCTGAAGCACATCACCACCGCCACTTGTAAGGGCGCGCTCAGGGAGCTCCAGAACCAGCATGCTCTTTTGAAGCTTATAGCGGTCTAATAATGAAGTAAGCACCTGAATAAAGCTGACACTATTTAAATGAATGGGTGAAATATTCAGCATCAGGGGCAATGGATCCAGCTTATTGTCAATCCATCGGCGAAGCGTCTTACAGGCTTCCTCCCACATATAATAATCCAACTTCAGCATCAGGTTTGTATTTTCAAATACAGGAAGGAATGCATAAGGTGAAAGAAGCCCCTTTTCCTCATGCTCCCATCGTACCAATGCCTCTGCACTGTAAATCTTATAGATGTGCAGGTCCACCATAGGCTGAAGGTACATAACAAATTTCTTATCCTCCAATGCCTGTTCCATCTCCATACACATTTTCCGATTTTCTTCATATTTTCTGTTCAGTTCTTCATCGAAATAAGCATAATTAACCTTACCATCCTTAGGCACCGCACGCTGTGCCAACACCATCCGGCTCAACATCTCGGAAACTTTCTCGGACTTGTCGGAAATCAGGTAAATACCAAAAGCGACCTCCACCGTAAAAATATCAGAACATTTTTCCATCTGTTCCGTAATATCCGAAACCACCGCCTGAATCTCTTCTTCCTTCTGACTTTTCAAAAGGACTGCAAACAGATTGGACTGAACCAATGCATAAACACTGCCCTTTCTGAGGTTCTGCTTCAGGGTCTGCGCCGCAAATCTGACCAGCCGGTCTCCCTCTGCAGGTCCATACATGCGATTCACCATGGCAATATTGGAAATTCCAAAGCCGATTAGAGTAAAATTTTCACTCTGATCGCGACCCAAAACCTCCACCATTCTCTTGATAAAGTAATCACGGTTACCAATTTTGGTGGTTATATCTGTGTAGGCAGCCTCACTTAGATGCTCCACGGATTTCTCCAGCTCCTTAATCTTCTGGGTGCTGCTCTCTTCCATGCGGTTCAGCTTATCAGACTTATATGCATAATATGCCTTTTCCTGGGTCAGCTGTGCCACTAAATATATGATTACACCTATTAAAATGATAAGTAAAATAATCAGAACTATCTTCATATCAGCTTATCGTCCTTTCTGTCTACTGCACGGTGTTTGAAAGATCCGTTTTTAATCTGGTTACCGTAAAAATGAAGAAATCTGTAGTAGACACTACTTCACTTGTGGATGCATTAACCCCTGCACTTGTAACCCTCAAAGTAGCTCTTACCTTGTAATTTGTCAGTTTTTTCAAGTCATCGCCGCTTAATGCAGCAAGAGCTTGTGCATTCAGGGATACCTCACCCTTCCTTGTGATAGGCTTCTTATTTTGTATGTTTCCGGCAATTTCATCCTCTGTCAAAGTATATACCAGACTTACTGTCCCTAGATCCCCAGTAGATTTATCACTCAATGCTCCATCTGCTGTTGTGGTAAAATTCTGCAAAACAATATTCCCATCCTGATTAGGAATAGCTTCATAGCCATCCTGCTGCTTTCTCAAAATTTCATAAGTCACTTCATAGTTAAAGCCTGCCCATTTTGTTTTAGCTGCTGCCTGCTCATCTGCACTGCCAGTTTTAAAAATATCGTTAAAGTCAAGCAGAATTTCAAATGGAATTGTATGTGTGCCGGTACTTTCATCGTATGTGTTCAGTGCAAGCTTATCCCAATTTTCTTCTTCTACCTTAATTGCAAAGCCAAGCTGCGGTACTACCAACGCACTTAACAATGTACTATAATGCCATTTATCATTATCTGTCTCGTCACTGCTGCCCTCCGGATCGTCCGGTTTGGCTGCTCGAATCAGATCAACACACACATAATATTTATCCTCAGTAAACTGGGAAAGATCTGCATTACCAAAATTCAGCTTAATATTTACCAGCTGTGTATCATCTCCGCTCAATCCAATGATATTTCCACCTTCATCCTTTCCTCTGATTGGATAGCTTTGGTTGATATCCTTATAATAATATACTGCCGAATCATCCGTTACCACCTGATAGGGACTGTAAACGGGATTTCCAGCCCCGTCTGTACCTGTCTGATAAGCAAAATTCGTTCCGCTTGGCATCTTTACGGGATTTTTCTCCATATCTTTTAGAGACAGTTTCAATTCCAGATATTTTCCGTAGTTTGCCCCATCAATTGCATTGGGATTATTTTGCAGTTTTGACCAATAGTAAGAATCTGCCTTTACGGAAAATGACATCTGTGCAGTGATTCCACCATCCTTGCTGATGGAACCTGTCGCCTGGGTATTGCCCATTTCAAGCTGAATTTCCGGTGACTTGATGGAGTCAATCAATATATCCGCATCCGTATCTCCCTGTATTTTGGCATCCAGTCCCGGGTTAGATGTCCTGTCCAGTTCAGTATGAATTCTGTAATTCTCAGATAAATCACTGGCAGAAGGTTTAATTACCATCAGCAGATATTGCTCTACACCAATGTTTTGCAACGGATTTCCATTTTCATCCTTATAATTTTCCGTATCAGTCACATCGGCAAGTCCACTGATCGATTGATTTTGATATTGATTTCCTGCACTGTCTACAAACTCAGAAAAATTGACTTTGGTAACATTTGCCGGCATTCCTGCTGCCGACATATCTGCACCAACGGCATTTCCATTTCCATCTCTCTTAATTTCTGCCGGATAATAGTATGCATGATTCCCATGGGTCACATCGATCAGAAGGAGCTTCGTCCCCTTCTCAAAGCTTCTGCTGGCAGTACCATCATTTGACAAAAGTCCAAATATCTTATCAATCGATGCATCTGCCTGTGTTAATCTTGCTTTGCCATAAACATACTCAAGAAGTAAGGTATAGTCACTGTCATTTGCCATAACTGCAGCACTTCCATTAAGCCCCTTTTCTGTGATGCCTCCGTTACGCATCTCCTCTACAGAGGTTACCTTTCCTCCCTTAATGGTTGCCTGTACCTGGGTAAGAATTGGCTCCTCCACAAACACGGGCAGGACAAAGGTTCTCGTATGCGGAGTACTGCTCGGTCCCCCCAGCCAACTATATGTGAAGGTCAGCTCGGTGTAAGTCAGCGTTCCTGCTTCAAGATTCACCTCATCATATTTCCCACTCTGATAGCTAAACTGCCAGCTGTTTCCACTTTGCGTCACATTGATGCTTGCATTTCCACTACCGTTTATACTTGTGTTGTTTTGTAAATTCCATACTTTAGGCTGTGCCGCTACCGCCAAGATGCTTATATCCGTTGCCGGAGCACCTGCTTCACCCGTCATAAGATTTGCCATCTCCTGCACAAAAATCTGTAAAGTAGCTTCCTGCGCTTTATATGTCAGAATTGGAAGCTCCTTCTCTGTACTATTGTATGTGACCTTAAAGGGATATGCCCCCTGGAACAGTTGAAGCTGTTTTTCACTGAGACGGTACTCCTCAAGGAGCCCATTCAATGTATCCGCTCCTGCAGCGTATGCCTTATCTGCTTTGTCTGCTTCCTCTTTCATCTTACTCAGATTTCCAGCCGCTTCCGCAGAATTAGTAGCTCCGTAAATGATATGGCAGGTTTTCCGATAATAATCATATCCGGTATCTGTGGTTCTCCTTCCCACATCCACCACAGGGCGCAAAGCATCCGTTGCAAAGGTTGCAGTAGGATTCATGATGTAGACTTGTCCTGTTGTAGACTGTGCTGTTCCAATCCAGGCACCTGTATATAAGCCATATTTTTCAGCAATACTTTCCAAAACCTGATAATGTTTCTGCGCTTCTGTGTATTGGTTCATATCAACAGATGCTGCCAGAGTTTTTCCATCAGACGTAACCAAACTGCCATCTGTAGTTCCGCTTTTTCTAATTCCAATCTTATTATTCGTAAGTGTAATTCCATCACACTTCAAATCGCCCGTACTATCTGCACGGACTCTTCCTATCATACCTCCGGCAGAAATCTTATCCTTTTCATCATCACTGACTGTTTCTGCTACAGTTTCGCACATAACAATATTTCCTTCCACTTTACTGTTATATATTTGTTGAAGCGCACTGCCAGAACCATTCAAAAAACAACCTATCATTCCACCTGCATCACCGGATGCCAGCGTTGTCCCAATCAACTGCGGTTTTCCTTTAATAGTACAACCAGAAACTGCGATATTCTCCATCCGGACTGTCTGAGATGTTTCCCATGCGCCAAAAGCACCACCGGCACTTCGTCCGCTGATTGTAACATTTGTTACAGTATTATCCCTAGTATCCCCACTTGTCCTCTGGAATACAGTTCCTGAACCCACCGCAAAATAACCCACCAGACCGCCTGCCATATAGTCTGACTGGACACTGCCACCAGTTACAGTTGCCTGTTCTAAGCGCAGTTCGCCCTTGGCTGCTACTATCAAACCACCAGCCTGCTTTCCTGAAACAATATTGTTTGTTGCAGTCAGATTTT
>CAMBLS010000090.1 GCA_945868485.1 uncultured Lachnospiraceae bacterium
TGTGTAATTATCATTTAATACAAAGTGCAGAGGATCAGAACAGTCCCGTTTTGGAAGAAAATATTATGAAAGGGATTCTGAGCAATATTCGCATAAAGCTGGATGAATTTGAATTTGCGGAAATTTTCGAAATTTTGGATAAAATAGATCTATACCAAAAAAATGAAAAGCAAAGCAAATTCTTTGAAGAACTTAAGGTGCTTATGGATGATTTGAAAGTTGAAGAAATTTCAATTTTATTAGATAATTATGAAAAATCATAAAAGAATAGCAAGAATACTATTCAAATGGAAAAGGTAAAAGAAATGAATTATATTGTACTTGATTTGGAATGGAATCAGAGCAATACCGGTGAAGAACCGGAGGTTAAGGAAATTCCTTTTGAAATTATAGACATTGGTGCAATTAAGTTAAACAAAGAAAGAGAAATGATCAGTGAATTCAATCAGCTGGTTAAGCCTACTGTTTATCAGCATATGCATAAAATTACCAGTAATCTGATTCATCTTCACATGAAGGATCTGCAAAAGGGACATCCTTTTGTGGAAGTGATTAGCGAATTTCTCTCCTGGGTTGGAAAGGATTATATTTTTTGTACCTGGGGTCCTCTTGATTTGTATGAGCTTCAACGGAATATGCGATATTATCATTTAGAACCTTTAAGCGATACACCAATCAGGTTTTTGGATGTTCAGAAGTTATTTAGTATTGCGTATGAAGATAAAAAAAGTAGAAGAAACTTGGAATATGCCATAGATTATTTAAAACTGGAAAAAGATATTCCTTTTCACAGGGCATTTAGTGATGCTTACTATACAGCTAAAATCTTATCATGCATAGATGAGAGTGTTTTAGAGAATTATTCTATTGATACTTTTATACTACCCAAAAGCAGGCAAGAAGAAATTCATGTCATGTTTCATGATTATATGAAATATATTTCCAGAGAGTTTTCTGATAAGCAAAAAGCATTAGAGGACAGGGAGGTCATCAGTACAAAGTGTTATCTGTGTCATAAAAATATACGAAGAAAAATCCGTTGGTTTTCACCCAACGGAAAGCATTATTACAGCATTTCTTTTTGCCCTGTTCACGGATACATGAAATCTAAAATAAGAATCCGTAAAACAGAGAACGATGGCGTTTATGTTATAAAGACCTCCAAATTTATTTCTGAAGAAGATTGCCAAAAAATTTTAGAAAAGAGAGATCAGGCAAAACACCATAAAATTAAAGATCAAAACCATTAAACCGGGAAGAGGGAAAGTGAGGTCCATTTTTCCGGTTTTTCTTAAATATTTTGCGTCTTCTTCTGTTTCTTTTGCTATCCAGAAAATTATAATTACTGATAATGGAATGGATTACAAAAATAAAAATTAAGAGAGATGCAATCGCCAAAATTACAATTAATACAATTTTAATATTTACAATAATAATGTTTTTTTCTGTTGTATCTGCTATAAGATTATTAGGATTGTTTTTTGTAAATTCATAAGTAGCTGGAGCTTCCTTGGTAAGGTCGATAGTGGCAGTTCCAAGATAAGCGCCATGATAGTAGTAGTCTATTTTTGCAACTTCATTTTCCTTATCAGTATCATAAGAAATTTCGGAATTAAGCTGATCGAAGGTTGTGGTTTTGGGTACAATCAAATAGCTGTCTGAATTAAGAGACAGAATAGGATTTGAATTACCGAATACATCATTGGATGTATTAAAAAAATTGGAGTTTTGTATGGAATATTTGGTTTCATTTTCTGCAACATTGACAACAGAAAAATTCCCAAATCCATAATCAAAAAGTTTCACGGTATCATAAAACTGATCAGGTGATTCTTCCTTCATAACAACACAGATCAGTTTCATTCCATTTCGTTCTGCACAGGTAACCAGAGTTTGCCTGGCTTCATCGGTGTACCCGGTTTTTCCCCCCTTAATTCCTTCATAAGAGACGTCTCCGGTAATCAATTGGTGCTTATTTCTTTGAATAAAATCATCGGGCTGGGTAGCGGTAGCTTTAAAATGATGGGTAGCTGTATTTCCTATTTTGGAAAGGAGCTCATTTTGAAAAAAGGCTTTCGCTATGATAGCAAGGTCGTAAGCTGATGTGTAGTGATTTTGGTCAAACAAGCCATGGGCATTTACAAAGTGAGTATTCTTACAGCCAAGTTCGTCAGCTTTTTCATTCATCATTTCTGCAAAAGCATCCATGCTTCCGGCAACGTGTTCAGCAACAGCATTTGCCACCTCATTGGCAGAAGCAACCAGAATACCATAGAGGCATTCTTCCATAGGCATAGATTGTCCTTCGTCAATACCAATATTAGAACTCCCCGATTCAATACTGAAAACAGCATCATGGGAAAACTTAACCATTTCGTCCATCTGGCAGTTTTCTGCTGCAATCAGACAAGTCATTAATTTGGTAGTGCTGGCGGGATACATTTTTTGGTCAATATTTTTAGAATAAAGAATTACACCAGTATTGGCTTCCAATAAGATAGCGGTTTCTGCACTTATTTCGGGACCAATCGGCCAGTTTTCAATCTGATTACTTTGAATAGGAAGAGATTTGCGTTCTTCACTAGCATCCTGAAGCTCCTGTGTGGATGCAGGGGCAGCAGAAACATATAAACCTGTATTTATTAAAATTATTATAAATAAAAATGCGGACAGTATTTTATTTCTGATACGTCCGAATTTGCAGTCGTTCATAATAACTCCTTATACCTATTAATACTTAATCATATAATATAAGTTTACATTTCACCCCATTGATTGACAAGACCTTTTTATTTTCTTCTTTTCTTATATAAAAAAATGATGTAAAATAGGTGTTTGAAAGAAAGGTATGTATTATGAGGTTAAGAAACATTTCAGGCTCCAGAGATATTATAGCCGAAAGTCCGCTGGTCATTCATGAACCGGAAAAAATAAAAGGAAAATGGAGTGAGTTGTTTGGAAACAATTTTCCTATAAGAATAGAAGTTGGAATGGGGAAGGGAAGGTTCATTTGTGAGCTTGCCCGAAATAATCCTGATATTAATTATATAGGTATTGAGAAGTACTCCAGCGTATTGCTTCGTGCTTTGCAGAAAATGGAAGAAGAACCGTTACCAAACCTTTTATTTATTCGTATGGATGCGGAGAATATTGCAGAGATTTTTGATAAAGAAGAGGTTGACAGAATTTATTTGAATTTTTCTGATCCGTGGCCTAAGGACAGGCATGCAAAGAGGCGGCTTCCATCCAGAGAATTTCTTACCAGATATGATAGATTCCTGAAAAAAGATGGTGTTTTAGAGTTTAAAACAGACAATAAGGAATTATTTGATTTTGCGTTAGAAGAGCTTGATCCTGCTGGTTGGAAAACAGTTAGAGTTACCTATGATCTGCATCATGACATTGAAATGATGGAGGGTAATGTGATGACAGAATATGAAGAGAAATTCTCATCCAAGGGAAATCCGATTTATAAATATATTATTCAAAGGTAACAATATTATTTTAGAATAAAAAGAATTTTAAGAAGGGAGCATATTATGGAACTGAAAATTACAGATAACAATTTTGAAACAGAGGTAAAGAAAAGCAATATACCGGTTTTAGTAGATTTTTATGCAGACTGGTGTGGTCCATGTAAAATGATGGCACCTCTGGTAGCACAGTTGGCAGAAGCTTATGATGGGAAATGTAAAATAGGTAAATGCAATGTAGATGAAAATCAGGAGCTTGCCAGAGAATTTAGGGTTATGTCTATTCCTACCTTCATCTTCTTTAAAGATGGCAAAGCAGTAGAAACACTTATTGGAGCAGTATCTAAAAATGAATTGGAAGTAAAGATTAAGCAGGTGTTGGCATAAGCCACACCTGCTTCTATGTGGATAAACAGAAAGGTAGGGATGTAAAAATGTATCTGGTGTTCTTTTTGATATGGGTTATTTTTAATGGGCAGTTTACATTGGAAATTGCTGCCTTTGGTGTGGCAATTGCAGGGCTTATGTATTGGTTTCTGTGTAAATTCTTAAATTACCGACCAAGAACTGATTTAATATTAGCGAAAAAATTTTTCCAAATGTTACATTATGTATTTGTTTTATTTAAGGAAATTATTAAGGCTAATTTTGTTGTAATAAAAATGATCATGTCATCCAGATATGAAATTGAACCGGCAGTGGTACGTTTTAAGACAGACTTAAAGACTACACCCGCCAGAATCATGCTTGCAAATTGTATTACTTTAACTCCGGGCACTATTACGGTTTCTTTAGAAGAAAATGAATATGTGGTGCATTGTCTGGATAAAAGTCTGGCAGAGGGAATTAACAGCTCTATATTTGTTACTCTTTTAAAAGAATTGGAAAGGATGGATTAAAATGGAACTAATTTATCAGGGAATGTACATAGCAGTATTAATCACTCTTGCGCTTATGCTGTTTGCCTGCCTGATTCGTGCAATTAGGGGACCACGTATTGCAGACCGCATTGTTTCTGTCAATATGATGGGAACTATGGTAATGGTTATGATAGCAGTTCTTTCTCTTTTATTAAAGGAAGGTTTTTTGGTAGATATCTGTTTAATTTATGCGATGGTAAGCTTTTTGGCGGTTATTGTAATTTCCAAAGTATATATGGGAGTTTATGAGGAAAAGCGTCATAACAGTGAAGTTAAAAGCAACAAGATTGGTATGGAAGGAGAAGAAACTCATGGAAATACTTGAATGGATAAAATTAATTGTGGGTGGAGCGTTCCTGTTATGTGGTCTTCTGATTTTCCTGATAGAATTATACGGAATTTTTCATTTAGATTATGTACTTAACAGAATGCATGCTGCGGCAATGGGAGATACTCTTGGAATCAGCGTTTCATTGATTGGTCTTATGATTATCTCAGGATTAAATTTTACAACTTTGAAGATGGGATTAATTGTAATCTTTTTATGGTTTGCATCTCCTGTATCTTCACATCTGCTTGCAAGGCTGGAGGTTTCCACCAATGAAAATTTGGGGAATCATTGCAGCATTTATGATAATTTGGAGGATTTGGAAAAAGAATTAATAGAAGAAAAGATAAAACAAGAAAAAGAGACAGGAGGGGAAGAAGCATGATACTGTTCCAATATATTCTAATGGCTTTTTTAATTGTATGTGCCATCTCTGTCAGCCTCTCAAAAAATTTGCTGAATTCCATATTAATTTATATGTCTTATAGCCTTGTAATGTCTATTATTTGGGTATGTCTTCAGTCTCCAGATCTTGCAATTACAGAGGCAGCAGTAGGGGCAGGAGTTACCAGTATCTTATTTTTTGCAACCTTGAAAAAGATACATGCTATTCAGGTAGAAAAGGATAATACAGAAATAAATTCGGTAGAAGCATCTTCCGCACAGGAGCAGAAGGAGGCAGAACATCATGAGCAGGCTTAAACCGCAAAAAGAATATGAAAAAACAGGAGCATTTCATTTCTTCAGATGGCTTTCAGGAAGTAAGGATCCTTATTTAGGAGAAGTAGAGATGAAGCCTCAAAAAGAGGTTGAAATAACGGAAGCTACCATTATAGAGCGTATGAATGAAAAGCAGATGATCAGGGATAAGGTCTATGATGTGAAGCACAACAGGCAACTTTTATTTTTTGACAGGATTTATGTGGCTTCTGCTATTTTGTTTTGTGTTATTTTAGTAGGACTTTTGCTGTATACAGTATCTTATCTTCCTAAAACGGGAAATCCCACAAATCCCGACAATAATGAAGTATCAGAGAGATACATAGAAAGCGGGCTCCAGGAAACAGGGGCACTCAATATTGTTTCCGGTATGATTTTAACCTATAGGGCATTTGACACCTTTGGGGAAACCAACGTACTTTTTATTGCAACCTGCTGTGTAATGGTGCTTTTAATGGTAGATGACGCTATTTTAAAAAAGCAGGAAGTGAAAAATGACAGGCGATATGAACCCAAAAATGATGCTATTTTACAGGGGACTGCATTTGTGCTCTGTCCAATTATTTTTATTTTTGGTATTTATGTGATTTTAAATGGACATCTTTCTCCGGGAGGAGGATTTTCTGGTGGGGCAATTCTAGGTGCAGGGCTGATTCTTTATGTCAGTGCGTTTGGATTTAAGAAAACCCAGAGATTTTTTAATGAGCATATTTATAAAATTGCAAAGATAACAGCACTTTGTATGTATGGAATAATAGGTTCTTATTTCTATATTCTTGGTGCCAATGGTATTGAAAACCATATTCCTTTGGGTACGCCGGGACATATTTTAAGTGGTGGCATCATCCTGCCCATTGATATATGTGTAGGCTTGGAAGTGGCTTGTACCATGTATGCTTTTTATGCTTTATTCAGAAGAGGAGGGCTGTAGGATGGGAGCAAATCTTTTAGCCAACTATGGTGAAGCAGTTGCAATGATTTTATTTGGGATTGGATTTGGCAACCTGCTGCTTCAAAGTAATCTGATTAAGAAAATTATAGGTCTTAATATTATGGATACGGCAATCTATCTTTTTCTTGCGGAAAAAGGATATATTGAAGGTCGCATTGCCCCCATTGTCATTGATGGTGTACAAAGTACGGAGGCATATATCAATCCTATTCCCAGCGGCCTGGTTCTGACAGGTATTGTTGTATCTGTATCTGTCAGTGCATTGATGCTTTCGATCACGATTCGTCTATACCGACGTTATCATACGCTTGACTTGGATGAAATATCTACAAGATTAAAAAAGGAGGGACTGTAAATGGATTTTGTACAGAACTTCCCGGCAATTTCCATATTGCTTTGTCTTTTTGCTGGTATTATCAGTTCAGGTTTGAAGAGTAAAGCAGCAAAATATGTAAATACAGCTTTAATTATTGTAGTTGCGGTGTTAAGTGCGTGTACGCTTTTTTATGTATTGAATACAGGAGAGGCTTTTGTTTATGTGATGGGGAAATTTCCAGCTCCCTGGGGAAATGAGATCAGAGCAGGTGTATTGGAGGCATTTATGGCCTTATTCTTCTGCATCATAATGCTTCTATCCATGTTTGGAGGGAGAAAGAAGCTGGTAGATGAGGTAGAGGAGAGTAAAACATTTCTTTATTATGTACTCACTAACCTTTTACTTTCTTCTCTGCTTGCGCTTGTGTATACCAATGACTTATTTACAGCATATGTCTTCGTGGAAATTAACACCATATCAGCTTGTGGATTGATCATGATCCGACAGAACGGAAGAACGATTGAGGCAGCAGCAAGATATATGATTATGAGTCTTTTAGGTTCTGGTCTTTTGCTGATGGGAATCTGTATGTTGTATGATCTGACGGGACATCTATTAATGAGCAACATTAAAGAACAGGTTACAATCATAGCCTCCTCTGGAGAATATGGAATTCCCCTGCTGGTTACCATTGCATTAATGTCAGTAGGTCTTGCTATTAAAAGTGCATTATTTCCTTTTCATGCCTGGTTGCCGGATGCTTATGGATATTCTACAGTATCCTCAGCTGCGATTTTATCCAGTCTGGTTTCAAAAGGATATATATTTCTGCTGATTAAGATTATATATAGAGTAATTGGTTTTGATATTTTCGGAGCCAGTGAAATTATAGATGTACTGTTTATTTTTGGACTAATGGGAATGATATTTGGTTCCTTAAGTGCAATTAAGGAAAATGACGTCAGAAGAATGATTGCTTTTTCATCGGTTGCACAAATTGGGTATATTTACATGGGTATCGGGATGGGTACACAGGATGGTATGGCTGCCAGTGTATTTCATATTTTATCTCACGCAGCTACTAAATCCCTATTGTTTATTGCAGCAATTGGACTTACGGATGTATCTGCAGGAAGCAGAAAGTTTATTGATCTTACAGGAGCGGCATACAGGAACAAATGGGCAGGAGTTGCTTTTACGGTAGGTTCTCTTTCTATGGTAGGTGTTCCATTGTTTTCAGGTTTTATCAGCAAGCTGTTGTTTGCACAGGCAGCAGTGCAGGTAAATGGAAAAATGCTGCCAGCTTTAATCGTGCTTGGTATCAGTACAATTTTAAATGCGATTTACTTTATGAAAACAGTGATTCGAATTTATACACCAATAGAGACAGATCAATATAGCAGTATTACATTTAAAAATATGAAGCTATATGCAGTTACACTTGTCTGCTTTATTGTGCTCAATGTAATTCTGGGTGTAAGCTCCCAGCCTATCGTTGATTTGATAGGACAGGGACTTGCCATGTTCTCCTAAGGAGGTTTAGCAATATGTATTACATGATATTAGCGATACTTTTTCCTATTTTGGCAGGTGTTTACCTTCTTGTTAAAAAGGAAATGAAAAACAGAAAAAGACTATTAATTACAGTTGGAATTTTATTAATTGTTACAGCTGTATTAGTGATCTTAGCTCTATACCTTTCGGGGGATGGAATGCTGACATTGTTTAATCTCACAGAAAGGCTTCCAATTCTTTTTAAGGTGGACGAAATCAGTGTAATTTTTTCACTGATGACAATTGTGATATTTATTTGTGCTGGATTCTTTTCCTTTGAATATATGAAGCATGAGGAAAAGGAAAAAAGATATTATGGCTTCTACATGATTGTGTTTGGCATTTTAATTGCGCTTTGCTTTGCGGGAAATTTAATTACCTTTTATCTTTTCTTTGAGATGTTAACACTTTCTTCCATGCCGTTGGTTCTTCATAACGGAAGTAAAGAGGCAATCATGGCAGGACTAAAATACCTGTTCTATTCACTTTCCGGTGCCTACATGGCATTATTTGGTCTTTATTTTATTGAACGATATGGAAACACCTTAACCTTCAGTCCTGGAGGGGTAATCAGTGTTGCTGCTACCACACAGCATGGTGAAATTTTACTTGGGATTGCTATGGCAATGCTGCTTGGTTTTGGAGTAAAGGCGGGAATGTTTCCTATGCATGCATGGCTGCCGACTGCCCATCCTGTGGCACCGGCGCCGGCTTCTGCAGTGCTTTCTGCTGTTATTGTTAAGGCAGGAGTTCTGGCGATTGTGAGAGTAGTTTACTATATTTTCGGAGCCTCCTTTTTAAGAGGAACGTGGGTGCAGACTGCATGGATGGTGCTTGCACTGATCACGGTATTTATGGGCTCAATGCTTGCATATCGGGAACCGGTATTGAAAAAACGTCTTGCTTATTCCACCGTAAGTCAGCTGTCTTACATATTATTCGGTCTTGCTGTGATGGATACAGGTTCTGTTACTGGAAGTTTATTACATGTGCTAAGCCATGGGTTTATCAAATCGACTTTATTCCTGTGTGCAGGTGCGATCATTTATACAACAGGAAAAACAAGGGTGAATGAACTTCGGGGAATTGGAAAGGAAATGCCGCTTTTGATGTGGTGTTATACGATTGTTTCACTTGGTCTGATAGGGATACCGCCTACCGGAGGATTTGTCAGTAAGTGGTATCTGGCAGAAGGCGCATTAAGTTCGGGTATTCCGGTATTTGACTGGCTTGGACCTGTAATCTTGCTGGTCAGTGCACTTCTTACAGCGGGATATTTGCTGCCCGTTAC
>CAMBLS010000091.1 GCA_945868485.1 uncultured Lachnospiraceae bacterium
AAATTTCCTGTCTTTTTCTTTGCAGGATACTCTTTTCTTCTTCTCCATTTTGCATGCTGCGAATATCTTCCATTGAAAAGCCCATGTTTCTTAATGCCAGTATCCTATGCATATCTGCAATCTGAGCTGCCGCATAGTATCGATAGCCATTTTCTTCATCTACATATATCGGCTTAAGCAGATCCTGTTCATCATAATAGCGCAGTGTCTTGATTGAAACCCGGTTCATATTTGCAAACATCCCAATCCGATATAGTCTGGTCTGCTCTCTTTCTTCACAGGCTTTATGCTGCTGATTCATATTCAATACTTTCATACACAATCCCTCTCCTATCAAATAATTTGTAATGATGAGATTATGCTAACCTCTCCCCCAAGGGATGAGTCAAGAATACAATCCCCTTTATTTACCCATCTTTTTCAACTCACAGGTAAGCAATGTTGCTGCAATAAGTGCTGCAAGGAAATCAGCTACTGGTCCTGCATACATGATACCATCGATCCCCATAAAAATTGGGAAAATCACAATGAAAGGAAGTAAAAAGATAATCTGCCTCGTCAACGCAAGAAAAGTTCCCTTTACAGGCTTCCCGATGGCAGCAAAAAATGTAGATGACATAGGCTGAATATTATTAATGAAGGTAAAAAACAAATAAATATGAAAGTATCTTTCCGCAAAGGAAAAATATAGTTCAGATCCATTACCAAACAGACTGATAATCTGCCTTGGAAATAACTGAAACATGACAAATGCAGTAAGACAGATAATCAATCCTGTCGTAATACTCAGACGAATCACCTTTTTTACACGATCATACTGTTTTGCACCATAGTTAAAGCTTGCAATGGGCTGCATACCCTGCGCAATCCCAATACAAAATGCAAAGAAGATAAAACTTACTTTATTAATAATTCCTGCACAGGCTAACGGGATGGACTCACCATAAATGGACATTGCACCATAATACGTCAGGGAATTATTCATCACAATCTGCACTACCATCATTGCCAGCTGATTAAAACACTGTGCCATTCCAAGGCTCATCGCATAACCAGAGTATTTCAGACGAGGTCTTAAATGCTCCATGGTCAAAGTCCCTGCCCTGTAATGACAAAGATAATGAATTACCATAAAGCTGGATACAATCTGTCCGATCACCGTTGCTACTGCCGCACCAGTCATACCCATATGAAATCCAAAAATCAGCAGCGGATCCAAAATAGTATTAATAATTGCTCCAACTAGATTGCATATCATAGAATACCTTGGACTGCCATCTGCACGGATCAAATGCGCTCCACCGGTAGTCAAAATCAAAAAAGGAAAGCCAAGCGATGTGATCCGTACATATTCTTTTGCCAGTCCTAATACATTATCCGGTGAACCAAAGAACACAAGAAGTGGTTCCAAAAAAAGCTGCGTTATCAGACAAAGCAACAGGCCAGCAACAAACATGAGCGTTGCCGCATTACCTATGTAGTAAAGTGCCTTTTTCTTCTCTCCACATCCCATAGAAAGATTAAATGCAGATGCTGCGCCGACTCCAAGCAATAATGCCAGCGCCGTACAACTTGTAGATAATGGAAATGCAACATTTGTTGCTGCATTACCCAATTCTCCGATACTATGTCCAATAAAAATCTGGTCAACAATATTATATAATGCTCCCACCAACATCGCTACAATACTGGGAATGGCAAACTTCCGCAGCAATGCCCCTACTGGTGCAGTTCCTAATGGATTTTGATTCATCATCTGTTCTTTGCTCATGATTCTTCTCCATGATTCAACAAATAGATCTCTTTTAAAACACCACTTATTAACTTACCAAGCGTAAGGTCCGGAACTCCGACAATAATATTGTCACAGTGGTTGACCGGTATCAGGATACGTTTTGCACTGCTTTGACCCACAGCCACTGCCATAGCCGGTGTAATTTCTCCATACAATGCATCCGCAATCACAATGCCAACAGGCCCGATAATCACGTCCGCCTTGCGACACCCTACAACAACTGCATTTTCACCAGTAACAGCATGATCTGCTCCTGCTTTCAGCATTGCAGTTGTTGCTGCGCTGTTGGTTCCAACTGCTGTGATTTCAATTTCCGGAAAGCTTTGCTTGATTCCTGCAACGACCTGTTTTCCTATTCCGCCGCCTTGGGCATCAATAACCAGTACCTTCATAATAAATTATTCTCCTAATTCCGTTTCAAAGTATCCTCTGTAGTTTTTCCACTAAACTTGTATATTGCTCCATTACAGCCTGATGATGAGATATGATATAGCTTTCGTCTCCCTCTGCAGCGGCCATTTCCAGCGCCTTTGCTCCCTCCGAAAGAACAACAGCGCCTATCGTCAATGAGGTGCTTTTCAGAGCATGTACGATAGTTCTGTAATTGTTCCAATCTTTTGCAGCAAAAAACTGTTCCAGTTTGTCCAGCTTATCTGCCTGCATATATTCTTTCAATATATCTTCATAGAATTCTTCATCCATACAATATCTGAGTCCCGTTTGCACATCCAATTCTGGTATTTCTCTCAGATACTGCATAACATCTCCTGCTTCATTACACGAAACCTCAGCTTGCTGAGTTGGTTTTTCGTCCAGATACTTTGCAAGTATTTCCTGCAAATCTTCTTCCTTGACAGGTTTTGTGAGGTAGTCACTAAATCCAGCCTGTATATACTCTTCTCTGGCACCTCTGGTTGCATTAGCAGTCAACATAATAACAGGGGTATTCTTGTTTAAGTTGTCTGCAAGAAGCTTCATTTGTTGCAATGTTTCTATCCCGTCCATTTCAGGCATCATATGATCTAAGAATATTATATCATATTGCTTTCTTTTCACACATTCCAAACATTCCATACCGCTATTCGCAGTATCAATCTGTATACATGTTTTTTTCAAAAGCCCCTTTATAACTTTCAGGTTCATCTCTACATCATCCACAATTAAAACTTGTGCATCCGGAGCAACTATAGACAGCCTGTGAGTGTCTGAAGTGTTGAGGAATTGCTGATATTGTTTCTCGAAATCTCCTATTGGTTCAGGGTTAATTATCTTTTGCGGTACTTTAGCCGTAAAGCTGGAGCCTTTTCCATAAATACTTTCCGCACTAATCTTTCCTCCCATCATCTCAACAAGATTCTTTGTAAGATTTAATCCCAAACCGGTTCCTTCAATATTGCGGTTGCGTTTTTCTTCAATTCTAGTAAAGGAATTAAACAGCTTTTCTAAATCTTCCTCTCGAATACCGATACCAGTATCTTTTACCGTAACCGTCAACATGATTTGATTTTCCGGCAAACTTTCATAGCTTATGGAGAGTGTAACTGTCCCTTCATTCGTATACTTTACGGCATTGGAAAGTAAATTGTTAATGACCTGCCTGATCCGCACCTCGTCTCCACATAAATAGGATGGAAGTTTCGGATCAATCATCATATTAAAGGAAAGTGATTTGCTCTCTGCTCTGACTCTCGCTATATTATAACAGTCATTGATTACTGAAAACAACTCATATTCCACCGGCAGAATTTCCAGCTTTCCTGCCTCAATCTTCGATATATCCAAAATATCATTAATAATAGACAGCAGAGATTGTCCGGCACTTTGAATATTTTGGGCATATTCCTTCAAATTGTTATCTTTACATTCCTCCAGAATCAACGCATCCATGCCCAAGATTCCATTAAGCGGTGTGCGAATCTCATGTGACATATTTGCAAGAAAACGGCTTTTTGCCACGTTTGCCGCAATGGCATCATTTTTTGCCTGCTCAACAAATTTTACATGTTCTTGCATCATTTGACGCATATAGAAAATCAGTGTACAGATTCCAAAAATACATACTCCATATCTGCTTGCCTTGCCCAAATCTCCAATCTTTATGATATAGGTTCTCATAATATCAATGAAAACACCCAACATCATACAGATAACTCCGGCCAAATTTAAACCCGCCTTCAGGTCCTTCTCTTTACGGGCATTTTCTCCCAGTATAATTACGTTCACAACAATAAGCAGCACGATAATTCCATGAGAAACAAACGCCATCCCCATAAAGTCCACACATCCTGTGATTTGAAGGATTAACTGAACTATTACATTTGCTGTGCTGATCAACATTGTAAATAATATAATTTTCTGTTTTTCAGGCATTGCCTCATAACAATATGCTTCCAAAAAAAGTGGCGCTGTCATCAGAATAATAAAAACTAAATTGGAATATAAGGTCTGATTTCCGTAAAATATTTCTGGCACTTTTGTCTCTATTAGATGATAAACACTCATAAGCAATAAATAGATACCCAGGTATTGCACACCACCAACCTTCCTGAACGATTTCTTTTGTATGATAGCCAATATTAGAAAAACCACGGCGACAATTAAAATCATCATAGTTGAAATGATATCAAATGCTTTTTGCTTTATGAAATGTAGAATTACCACATCTCTTCTGGCAACAGATATCTCCGTAATGTATGTGGCATAATTGGAATAAGGAGAACTCATTTCAATCTGTATTGCCCCCGCTTCGCACTCATCTGGTATGTCAGCAAATACCATCACACTTCCAGGTGTATTTCCAAATAGTCTCTCATCATTCAGTCCAAAGGTATAAATCACCTCTCCATCAATTGTGATTTTTAAAGTTTTATCAGCAGCTAAAAAGGTCAGCGTATCTCCCCAATATTCCCTAGGAATGGTGTTTTGGATAAGGATTTTTTCGTTCGGTCTGCTGGTAGTATTATAGGGTAACTCCTGTAGCTCTTCTTTCGTACCATCTTCTCTTATCAGTACCCAACCGGTGTTAAAAAACTGCACTTTCCCTTTTGCCAGAGTCATGTCATCAACTTTGGCCGTCTTCATTACAATGGCTATCACAACCAACTGAATAAAAAAGATCGTCCATATGACTTTACTGTATTTTTTCATAGTACCTTAACACCTCTTTATCTTTGCGCTTACTTTACCCTACGGCTTCATCTAGTATCCTTTTTGCTTCCAAAATTGTCGCTTTATATAAATTCATAACCTCATTATGATGCTCTAGGATAAATGCCCTGCCTTCGTCGGTCTGCTCCAATTCCTGAATTAATTTTCCTGCCCGTTCTAACTCCTGTGCAGCTTTTGAAAGCTGCTCTCCTCCAATATTTAAAGATGTGGATTTTAACCCATGTACAAAAACTGTATATGTTTTCCAGTCTTCTGACTTATATGCTTCTGTTATGTTAGTAACACGTTCATCATAGCTGCTATAAAACAATTCAAGCATCTCCTCGTAAAATTCCCTACTGTCAGCGCAGTACCGCACTCCCTTTTCTATATTAATATAGGACTTGGAATCACTTGTGTCCAGTGGAAGATCGTCACCAGCATGGCAGGACTCTTCCTGTAACAGGCTGACCTTGTCTTTGGAAATGTATTGTAACAACATAGATTCCAATTCTTCTCCCTCTATTGGTTTCGATAAATAATTTGTAAAACCTGCCTTTATGTATTCTGCTTTTGCACCTGCCACGGCATTCGCCGTCAATGCAATAACCGGGGTAAATTTACATTTGTTTTCAGACTGCTTTAATCTGGAAAGTGTCTCAATACCATCCATTTCCGGCATCATATGGTCGAGCAGAATTACATCAAAACATTCCTTCTCTACAATCTCAAGACATTCTGCACCGCTCATACATGCTGTAATCTGAATACCTGTATTTTTCAGAAGCGCTTTAACCACCGCCAGATTCATTTCGTTATCATCTACTACAAGCACTTTCGCATCCGGAGCACTAAATCTTTCTTTGTATGTTCCCCCCTGCTTTGCCATTGCTTCAAATCTCTGCCTGAAATCGCCCAATGGTTTGTCATCCCTGATCTCTTGCGGAAGATAAACCGTAAACACAGAGCCCTTTCCATATTCGCTGGAAACCTCCATACGACCATTCATTTGCTCCACCAAACTTTGGGTAATGGCAAGTCCAAGTCCCGTACCTTCAATATTACGGTTTTGTTCCAAATCCAGCCGCTGAAAACCATCAAAAAGCTTATTTAAGTCTTCCTCCTTGATACCAATTCCGCTGTCAGACACTTGCAGCTTAAGGGTAAATATATTTTCTTCTCTAATGCCTTCTACGAGGAACTTTACTCTTCCTTGTTTGGTATACTTCACAGCATTGTTTAAAATATTTACAATAATCTGTCGGTTACGAACCTCATCACCAAAAAGTACAGAAGGCAGTTCATGAGCTATCTCTACCTGAAAATCAAGCTGTTTTTGCTTAGCCTTAATTTCTGTCATATTTATCACATCATTGAGGAAAACTGCCACATCATAAGGAGCCGGAATAATTTCCATTTTACCTGCTTCTATCTTGGAGAAATCCAGTATATCATTAATGAGTGATAGCAAGGTTTTACTTGCACTTTGAATATTTACTGCATACTTTCTGATTTCTTCTTCCTTACTCTCCCGAAGCACCATCTCATTCATACCCATAATCGCATTAATAGGGGTACGAATTTCGTGAGACATGTTTGCAAGGAAATCACTTTTGGCACGATTTGCCTGCTCAGCCACATTTTTTGCTTCTCTGAGTGCATCACTTTCTCTTACCTTTTCTTCTGCACTGAGCAGATATACCATACCGATTGCAAACAAAAGTATCAACAATCCGAACACCCATAGTATCAGTGCTGTAATCGTTGAAATATCGTCCAACAATACTTCCCCCGGCACAGTGCCTACCAGATATATCCCCAGCTGCTTTACTTCTGAAATAAACAGAAAATATCCATTTTTTCCATCCTTATAATAAACCGTTGCAGCTGTGTCAATATTCATCTTCTCCGCTAGTTTTGCTAATCCGTCTTTTACAACATCCGAGTCAAGATACTCTGTTGTGATTCGCTTTGAATTTGAAAAGGGAACAATCACCTGTCCCTCCTGATCTACAACTGCTACTTTTCCCTGACCATCATAGCAGGTTATGCCAAACTTGTTATACAAAACATTGTCATCGTATAACTTATACAAGGTATATTTTACGTTTTCTTCATCATAAACAGGTGTTGTAAAAAGAATACCCTGCCCCTCATTATAACACACTGATGAATTTCCACGAAATGCATTCTGTATTCCGGAAAAATCCGAAAAGCTTAAGGGTCTTCCCACTAAAGCTGTCCCATCAAGACAAAGAATTCCCATCGTCACATTCTCGCCATTACTAATAACAAGATCCAAAATTTCAGCATCCGCCTCCACGTCAACAGGTATATTCTCAGCAACATCTTCCAGATTACTCATCTCCAATTCAAACCGTTCTGCTGCAAGCAACGCCAATGCTCTCGCCTGTTCTGTAACCTGCTTTTCCACATAAACTTGTAACAGACTTTTTAACCTCATATCCATCAAGATACCTACACCACTCATAATTACGATGACAATAATGAGGACTGTAATTACTCTGAATTTCCCATTTAAACGCTTATTTATCATAAAATTCTACACCCTCTACATACCAGTCTAACTGTTCTAACAGAATCTCATCTCGAATTGTTTGATTTTCCTTACAGCGAAGTTTACCTGCATTGTCATATATAACTCCTGAAAAGACATCCTTCCCCGCCAATAATTCATTTTCAGCACTTGTCACCTCTGCTTTTATATCCTCTGAAACGAGCGCTGAAAAATCATCCAACTTTACCGCATTCTCTTCCATACCTACCCAATATATTTTTATGCTATCTGAATTCCCCCTCAAATATTGTCTGATAATTGCTTCATAGGTCAATTTCCAGTCTCCCACTACTGTTGTCAGATATTTATCCGAACAATTCTCTAACCTCTGATGATAACCAATGGAATAGATACCTGCTTTTTCTGCTTCTTCTGCCACATACGCCTGATTTTGATGATAAGTAATCACATCAACTCCTGTAATTTCAATAAGATTGTCTGCCTGTTTCCTTTCCTCGTCCTCATTGTCCCATGCGTCACTCCATGCAACTGTTACGATTGCTTCAGGATTCACCCTTCTGACACCTAAAGTAAATGCATTAATCCCCCGATTGACCTCACTGTTTGGCATCGCTGCCACATAACCTATCTTATTTGTTTTTGTCTGCATTCCTGCTACAATTCCTGCCAAATAACGTGCCTGATACATTCTGGAAAAATAAGAGGTAACATTGTCTGCATGATAATTAAAAGAATTGCAATAGAAAGATACTTCCGGATATTTTTCTATAGTATCCTTCACCTCTTCCGCATAACCATAGCTTGTCAAAACAATCATCTTACATCCCTGTTTCACAAGATCTTCTATAGCTGGCTCACATTTTCCCTGAAACTCCCTGATATTTTCCTTTACCAAAAGTTCCACACCCAATTCCTTACTTGCTGCCAACGCCCCTCCATAATGCATACCGTTCCAACCCGTTTCATCACTGGAGCCCGTTATGATAAATCCTATTTTTTCCTTTTTCACATAGGTTTTCCCTACCAGAAGCAATACTGCAATTATAACTGCCAGCAATATCACAAACAAAATCAATAAAGCAATTCTTTTATTCCGATTCAGTTTCATCTGTAACTACCCCCTCTACATACCAAAAGAAATCATTGAGCATAGCAGCATCTGTCATACTTTGTCCGTCTTTGACCCGTATATTGCCCTCATTATCTACAATCGGACCGTAAAACACATCGAAGGTTCCATTCTTAAGACGCAACCGTTCTTCTTCTACTTTTTCTGCAATTCCCGCTTTTACATTCTTTGTAAAAGGTGCTAAATCCACGATACCAGTTTCAACACCTTCCCAATAATGAACACCTTGGAATTTTCCCTGCAAACATTCTAAAATTCTAGGCTCATAAAACCGTTCCCAGTTCCATACTGGAGCAGTCAAATATGTATTCGGAAATCGTTCACTGTTATCTAAATTATAACCAATTGTCCAAATTTGATTTTCATCAGCAATTTCCAGAGGTGACATCGCATCTGTGTGCATGGCAAGCACATCAATATTATGTTCTTCTATTAATTGCCTGGTTGCCTCAGCATTCTCTTCTTCTCCTATCCATGAGTCACTCCATTTTACATAAACGGTTGCTTCCGGATTTACCAACCGTACACCTAACGTAAACGCATTAATTCCTCTGTTTACCTCTGCTATGGGAAGGGCTGCCACATACCCAATCTCGTTTGTCTCAGTCTGCATTCCCGCTACAATTCCGCTTAAATATCGCATCTGATAAATTCGCCCAAAATAAGTCGCCAGATTCTCTAATTGTTCCACACCTGTAGCATGAAAAAAATATACCTCCGGATGTTCTTTCGCACATTCCAATTCCCATGTCCCATATCCAAAAGAATTACAAATTATAATTTTACATCCTTCTTCGATTAATTCCCTCATTGATTCTTTACAGGTCTCATTCTCCGGAACGTTTTCCTTATATATCACATTCAGATTCAGTTCCCTTGCACTAATCTCCATCCCATTATAGTGGGCTTCTCCCCAACTGTGATC
>CAMBLS010000092.1 GCA_945868485.1 uncultured Lachnospiraceae bacterium
ATCTTTTTGACCATTTCTCCCAAAGTATATCGGGTAAATGTATACCCATCCACGTAAAAAATTTCCGGATGGTCATTGAGCACACACTGGAAGGCTTTTTCTATCACATCCGTTTCCACACAGGACAATGCAATCTCATCCTCTAAATCCTGCAATACCTTCAGAATCTCTGCATAAACAATCTGTTCTTCCTCACTCAGCCTTTCATAATAAAACAGCCCCTTCTGCTGATTTCTGATATAGGCAATTTCATCAGCCGGTACACCTGCCATCTGCTCAAGTTCATCCGCGTCAGCTTCCCGTCTTTGACCTTCTCCAAATAAACCATCCGTCAAAGCAGATGTTTCTGAAGAATCTGTGTACTGTTCTTCCTTATTCAGTTGTATATCATTATCCCCAGGCTTGTCCTTTCCCACTTCATAACTGCAACCACAAAGAAGTATCATACATAAAAGAACTGCCAAACATTTTTTCTTCATTTTCATTTAATCACGTCCAAACTCTGATAATATCAAACCTTCATTTCGATCCAATGTCATGCCCACGCTCCATGCATTGATAAACAAGAGAAGAGGATTCCCTTTTAAATCCTTGATCTTCTTCATATCAGATGTTCCTACAAGCTTACTTAGATCAATTTCCTTATTTTCAATCCATCTGATATGCTCATAAGGAAGATTTTCCAGCTTAATTTCTACATTATATTCATTCTCCAAGCGATACTTCAGAACATCAAATTGCAATACGCCAACTACACCTACAATGATTTCTTCCATACCAGTATTAAATTCCTGGAAAATCTGAATTGCCCCCTCTTGCGCAATCTGCGTAATTCCTTTTACAAACTGCTTTCTTTTCATAGTATCCACCTGTCTTACCCTGGCAAAATGCTCCGGTGCAAAAGTAGGGATTCCTTCATATTGGAACTGCTCTTTAGGCATGCACAAAGTGTCTCCAATTGAAAAAATACCAGGATCAAACACACCGATGATATCTCCGGCATAGGCCTCATCTAATATCTTTCTTTCACTTGCCATAATCTGCTGTGGCTGTGAAAGTCTCATTACCTTGCCGCCCTGCACATGCTTCACTTCCATGCTTGCCTCATATTTTCCTGAACAGATTCTCATGAAAGCAATCCTGTCTCTGTGTGCCTTATTCATATTTGCCTGAATTTTAAACACAAACGCCGAAAACTCTTTTTCTGTAGGCGATATCAGACCAATATCGGCTTTCCTCGGAAGCGGTGTAGTTGTCATCTTAAGGAAATGCTGTAAAAAGAACTCAACACCAAAGTTGGTAAGCGCTGAGCCAAAAAACACAGGAGTTAAATCCCCAGACTGTATCATTTCAAGGTCAAACTCAGCACTGGCTCCATCCAAAAGTTCTATTTCATCAATCAGTGTATCCGCTGCTTCTTCACCAATGGCTGATGTTAAAGCATCTCTGCCACTGACTGATATTTCCATAGTTTCTCCCTCTTTAGTGCCCTTTTCCGTATCAGAGTAAGTGATTACACACTGCCTGTCCCTGTCATAAACCCCTTTAAAATTCTTTCCTGAGCCAATCGGCCAGTTAACCGGGCAGGTAGCAATTCCCAGTTCCTTCTCAATCTCATCCAGCAATTCAAAAGTATCATTTGCATCTCTGTCCATCTTATTAATAAATGTAAAAATCGGAATTTTTCGCATAACACAGACTTTAAAAAGCTTACGTGTCTGTGCCTCCACACCCTTAGAAGCATCAATTACCATCACCGCCGAGTCTGCTGCCATCAATGTTCGATAGGTATCCTCTGAAAAATCCTGATGTCCCGGTGTATCCAAAATATTAATGCAAAAACCATCATATTCAAATTGCAGAACTGAGGACGTAACTGAAATACCTCTTTCCTTCTCAATTTCCATCCAGTCAGAAACCGCATGCCTTGCAGTTGCTTTACCCTTTACACTGCCTGCAAGGTTGATTGCTCCTCCATATAAAAGAAATTTTTCTGTCAGTGTTGTCTTCCCCGCATCGGGATGGGAAATAATGGCAAATGTCCTTCTTCTGTTTATTTCCTGTGCATAATTACTCATGTATTTTTCCTCCAAGTCCTTCCTAATGTATCCTAAAGCACAGATTTCCCTGCTATATTTCCTTCTATGCCTAAAGCCTTCAGCACGGTAGCACCAATGTCTGCAAAGGTATTTCTTGTTCCAAGGTTTCCGGGCTCAATATTTTTTCCATAAATAATAAGCGGAGTGTACTCTCTAGAGTGGTCAGTAGAAACCGTATATCCGGGATCACATCCATGATCCGCAGTAATCATCAGCAAATCATCATCATGAAGCTTCTCCATAATCTTAGGAAGTGCATCATCAAATTCTGCCAATGCTTTTGCATAGCCTTCTATATCATTTCTGTGCCCATAGAGCATATCATAATCTACCAGATTTATAAAGCACAGCCCCTCAAAATCCTGATCCAGATATTCAAGCGTTCTTTCAATTCCTTCTGTATTTCCTTTGGTATATACATAAGAAGTGATTCCACGTCCAGCAAAGATATCTCTGATTTTCCCTACTCCAATCACTTCCCTACCGGCAGCTTTAATGGCATCCAGCATCGTCTCCGCAGGTGGTTCTAAGGAATAATCATGTCTTCCTGCAGTCCTTTGATAATTTCCGCTGGTTCCCGCAAAAGGTCTTGCAATGACTCTCCCCACACTGTGTCTGCCCTGAAGAAGCTCTCTTGCCATCTGGCAATATTCGTAAAGCGTCTGAACCGGAACTACATCCTCATGGGCTGCAACCTGAAACACACTGTCAGCAGAAGTATATACAATCAGTTTGCCTGTCTTTACATGTTCATCGCCATAATCCTTAATTACCTCTGTTCCTGAGTATGGGCGATTGCAGAGAATTCCTCTTCCAGTCAATCTGCAGAATTCATCTATGATTTCTTTCGGAAAACCTTCCGGATATACCGGTAAAGGATTTCCTGATATGACCCCAGCGATTTCCCAGTGCCCAATGGTCGTATCTTTTCCCTTTGATGCCTCACGCATTCTGCCGTAAATTGCCTGGGGATGAGCTGTTCCCGATTTCCAGTCTATTCCATCAATGTTAAACAGCCCAAGCTTCTCCATATTGGGCATGTGAAAACAGGATCCATGTGATGCAGAACGAAGCGTATTAACTCCTGCATCCCCAAACTCAGCAGCATCTTCCATGGCACCTATTCCCACACTGTCCAAAACAATTAAAAAAACTCTTTTCATCAAGGTATCCCTTTCTAGCCAAATAAATCTTCCTTTTATTTCTTCTGTAATAGGATACCACATTTTTTTAAATATAGCATCTTTTAAATGTTATTTTGCCGACAATGTACTGATTACGATTGCATCAGCAGCCACTCCTGTTTTTCGGATTACGATATCTTCTATCTGTGCACGTTGCGCCTCTGTAAGCTCGGCAGCATTTACCACAACATCTACCGTTTGATCTGTAATACTGACTACTACATCATTAAATCCCTTACTTTCCAGAAGAATTTCCGCAGCAGTTTCTTTTTCTGCAATATCAGTGATTGTAATCATATTGTCAATTGCTTCCTGTTTCTGTTCCTCACCAATATTGGCATTATTAATAATTTCAAGTAATGTTTCTTTATTTTTTGCACGGGTCTGTTCCTTTAAAAGACGTGCTCCCGAAAGTGTATCTACTCCGGCAGAGGAGGTAAATACTGCTTCACCCGGTGTTTCTCCTTCTGCTGCCTGAGCTTCCAGGTTCTGTGCTGTATCCGATATCATATTTTCTGCCATCACCTCATCCATAGTCTCATCCAGATAGTTCTCCTGATTGAGAACAACATCAGAATCCATGCTTTCTATCTCACCTAAATTCGCCTGCTCCATATCCTCATCCGAAATCTCAAACAAGGCTGCAACATCTGTATCATTTTCTGTGCCAAGCTGCTGCTTAGCCACAACAGTATCCGATCCTGTTTCCATAATTTCCTCATTTGTAATCGTACCACCGGCGAAATTCAGGTATCCTGCAACTGCAATCATAATTGCTAACGCCGTAATCATAATCTGATTTTTTTTCACCATATTTTTCAAGTCCGTATCTCCTTCTTATTGTGATATCATTTTAACTATTTTAATTTTATGTGCTTCAATACCAAATAATGCCTGAATTGCTTCTGTTATATTTTTCATGATTTTGGCATTTCCTCCTCCCTGGGCACACACAACAACTCCCTTTACCGGAGGGGCCAGCACCTTCTTTACATAAGGAGAATCGCCTGTCTGGATTTTTTGGTAAACCGTTGCTTCTTCGTCACTTATATCGGTAGTATTTCTGCTGCCACCGGCTGAGTCCACTTCAGTGCTTCCACCTCTCACCGTACTTTTATCCTTTTCCACCACAGCTTCCCCCGAACTTTCAAGGGTAACCATTACACGCACCTCTCCCACACCTTCCATGGTGCATAACAATTCCTCCAGTGAACTTTCCAGGTAAGATGCATATGCTCTCATCCATGTATCCTCTCCATTTGCATCTGCGCTTACATCTGATAAGGGTGCTGACTGTAAATTCATTATATGCTCCTGATTGTCCCATTGACTGGACTGTGATTTTGATTCTGATTTTTCTTCCACCGGCCAGGCAATGACCAAAAGTAAAATTCCCATCAATAAGATAATTAGAAAATTATCCTTTGTTAGCTTTTTTTTCAGCTTTTTCTTTATTTCTTCCTGAATTTTTTCCATAGAATTTCCCACCCATATTGCAATCCATTTTTGTGATACTGTGAAGCCATAAACGACAAATTAGTTGGTAACAATTACGATTCTTTCTGCATCTACTCCAAGACAGCTTCCATACACTTCTTTCAATTCTTCCTTTTCATTCTCTTTTCCTGTTTGCTCTGCTTCATCTTTCTCTGCTCCGATTACAACAGGCTTTATCTGTATTCCACTATCCACCCTGTCCTGATCTTCCAGTGTTACAATTATCTTCTGTTCATCGGAAAGTTCCACACTTTTGATTTCATACCCACTTTTGCACTGATTTAATCTGTTCTTTAATTCCTCCTCAATACTCTCATAAATCCCCATCCCATATTCCTCAATTTCAATTCGCTCATCTGCTATATTCATTTCCTGACTAAACAGCATAATCTGCCTGCTGATTTCTTTCTCTCTTTCCTCATCTAAAAACAATCCGAAAACAGGTTCTGTAATCTTTAAAATCATCATAACGCCTACCAGAATTCTTACATATTTCATATAAGAATTAGATGGCACAAAAAACATAACAGCCTGGGCTATCATTACAAAAATGCATATTTCCTTAACTGCTGCAACCATGACTCCCCCTCTATGAAGAAACCGTATAGGATACCACCGCAATGACTATGACAAATAATGCTACGCCGGTAAAAACACAGCGCAAAAGTAGAAAACACCCTATCCCGACACGATCTGCGCATGCAGCAATTCTTTTATCGCTTACAATCCCTACAACCGCAGCTCCCAGTTTCACTGTTCCCGTAACAATTAATATTTTTAATACCGGCAAAGTGCATGCTCCCAGAATCAGGATGAGCAGAAGAATCCCCATGCTGTTCTTAATCAGTACTGCTGAACCAAGTATCAATTCCGTAACTCCCTCTGTAACACCCCCAAGTCCAGGAATTGCAGATACTGCCTTTCGCATAGCAGAAATCTTAAGACCTGAGGTAACCGGCAGGATAACAGCTTGTACAAGGCTCAACCCCGTAACAGCTCCCATAGAGACCTTGAGTGCAAAAGTAATTCCCTTTTCAATGAATTCAAGTAAAAGAGCCAGCTTTTCTTCTGCCCACAATCCATTTAATAATGCCAGCATCACATAGCTGTAGATAAAAGGAATCAAAACCTTAACCAGACAATTTTCCACAACATAAGCAATCAGCAGCATAACCTGATAATAATAAACCGCTGAAGGACCTCCCTGCGCTGCACCTACTGCTGTAAAGTAAGTAGGAATAAACAGCTTCACAAACAACACAATTGTTTCCACAGTGTTTACAGCGATTTCTGATACAAATAAAAAAACTTTTGTCAAAATTCCCATTAAGAGCAAATAGAGAAAATAGAACCCCGCATGTGCAATCTGTTGTCCTGAAAACAGATCTGAAAACCCGGCAAACAACGCTGAAAACACTCCCAATACAAGGATATAAATAAATACCTGCTTTAATCCTCCGAGCTCTCCTGCAAGCTGATCCTTTATTTCCCCCATCAGCATTTTCAAAGCCTTAGCAAACTCCCCTCTCATAATCATGGAAAGCAGTTCCCCTGTATTCATTCCTGTATCAGGAAAAAGTTTTTCTAATCCCTGATCAATTGCATTCAATTCACTGGAAGCCAACCATTCATCCACATAAAAAAACTCCTCTTTCGCCTGTTCCTTTTCTGCTCCATATACATCAGTTCCACTAAGGATACTGCAAATCATGACCCCCACAATGACTGCCGGAAGCATCCACATTGTCTTCATCTTTTTTACACTCCGCTCATCCCGCTATGGCATTGATATTCTCAATCACTGCTGTAAGAATCGGAAGCCCCATAAGTAATACAGAAAGCTTCCCAAATATTTCTATCTGTCCTGCCACTGCACCATAGCCCGCATCCTTACAAATAGAAGCACAAAACTCGCAGACATAGGTAATCCCTACTGCTTTAAATAAAAACCCCAAATACCCTCCGCTGCTGCTTAAATATTTTTCAAGTGCCCCTATGCGCATAAGTAGTGCATGCAATCCCTCCAGTGAAAAAGAAAAAATAATCAGGCATATGGCAGCCCCCAGGTATAAACTGTATTCAGGTCTGCCCGCTTTAAACTGAAGCGCAATCATTACTCCCGCAACTCCCAGCAATCCGATTTTCATGATTTCCATTTTGATTCCTTTGCCTTTCCCAAAAACTTAGACGAAAAACTACAGGCTAAATAACCCCTGTATCATAACAAACAAGTCGTAAATATATGGTAAAATCCATGTAAGTACTAAAATCAGTCCTGCCAGACTAATCAAAAAAGCATGCTCTTCTCTTCCGCTGTGCTTTAATATCTGGCTTAAAATGGTAATCAAAATACCAACCGCCGCTATTTTAAAAATGAGGTTGATCTCCATACTTCCTCCACTCACTCAAGCTACAAAAGCAGAATAGAAATTAATATTCCGGCTGCAACTCCAAGACTCATGATCATTTTATTTTTGCTCTTTAGTTCAGCGCTGATTTCTTCAATACGTCTGTCAAATTCTCTAAGCAGTTCATCCAATGCCCCCGCCTGTGCATTTTCTTCCATAAACCCGAGGCAGCACGGGAAATTCAGAACCATACTTTTTTCTTCGCCTGTCAATAGGGACTTCTCTAACACCTTTTCCATCTGTTGTTTCCATATCATGGGAAAGCTCTCACCCTCCTCATACACACGTTTATAAATTTCTTCAAATGCATCTGCAAAAAATTTCTCTCCCCTATGAGACAGCTTCCATAAAGCTTCCGGGACTGTTGCCTTCTGATAAGCGATATAGTATTTCATATTTTCAAAAACACTTCTTATTTGTTTTAATATTTCGAGATGACGCTTCTTTTCCAGACAAATGCTCTGGGCAAAGCCTGCTGCTCCAATTATCACCAGTACGCATCCTGCCAGTTTTAACATACTTTTTTTGTTTCAGCAGGAAAAATCCTGCTTTGATTTTTATCCAATATTTCCCGAACCGAGCAGCTTCCATGCTTCTTTTCGAGGAAAATGTATCGTTCAAAAAATAAATATTTTTTTACGTCATCTATAGAATTTCCATGCATAGATGCAACCACACTGCTGCCACACTGCAGCACTCTGCAGAGAGCTTTTCTATCTTCTTCTCCTCCGATTTCATCCACCGCTACAACAGAAGGCGCCATGGAACGCATAAGCATCATCATTCCCTGCACCTTAGGACAGCCATCAAGTACATCTGTTCTGATTCCCACATTGTTTTGTGGAATCCCCATAAAACCGCCGGCTATTTCAGAACGTTCATCCACAACTCCTATCTGCCTGCCTTGTCCGTAAGGATTGCCATCAGATGCCTGTCTTACAATGTCCCGAAGAAGGGTTGTCTTCCCACACCCTGGTGGGGAAATTAACAGCGTATTCAGCACACGGTCATTTTCATAGAGATAAGGCATTACCTCCTGTGCAGCTCCAATCACTTCATGAGAAATTCTGATATTCAGGAAACGAATGTGTGTTATGTTTCTGACATTCCCATTTTCATTTAAGACCACCTGACCTGCCATCCCTATCCGATGCCCTCCCGGCACTGTCAGAAATCCCTGCCTGATCTCGTTTTCAAATGCATATATGGAATATCTGCAAATGTTTTTAATAATTTCATCCATTTCCCATTCCGTGATGTACCATAAATCCTGGCTTGGTACATTTACTATCCCTCTTGAAGATAAGAATTTTTCTTCCCCTGCAAATTTCAGTCGTACCGGCTGTCCTACTCCAAGACGTATTTCCTGAAGCTTGTCAATCCTACAAAGCGCATGCTCCCATCTGTTCTTCATAGAATCCGGAAAAATATGTATAATCTCATCTCTCTTTGTCATTTCATTCACCCCTTAACCCAATATATGATACTTTGTCCATATTATGACTGAGAACTTTAAATGTAACATAACAATGAAAGGCTGCTCTTGCACACATCCTGTAATATTGCTACAATACATTCATTAGATAGACTTTGGACAACAGATGAAAACATGGAGAAGAAAATAAAATGATAACAGATTTCAAAAGAATATTTTTACTGGTGGTTACATCAATCTTCGTAATATGCCTTGCTGGCTGTTCCCGACCAATCGAAGAAGCTCATGAAGAAAATCAATTCACCCCATCCCAAAATGAGCAGGAAGCGCTTCCCGAGATCACCCAAAAGAGGACGGTAGTTATTTTGGCAACTGGCGGAACCATTGCAGGAAGCGGCAATGCCGGAGAGGAAACCGGTTATACTTCAGGGGCATTATCAATCGAGGATTTAATTTCTGCTGTGCCGCAAATAGAAGATTGTGCCAATATTGAAGAGATTCAGATATGCAATATTAACTCGGATGACATTACAAGCCAAATCTGGATTGAGCTTGCAAATACGATCAATGAACTTTCCGTCAATCCCAACATCGCCGGCTTTGTAATTACCCATGGAACTGATACTTTAGAGGAGACGGCTTATTTTCTGAATTTAACAGTCCAAACGGATAAGCCTGTTGTTCTTACCGGATCTATGCGACCGGCAACAGCGCTTTCAGCCGATGGAGCAATGAATCTTTACCAGTCTGTTTGTGTTGCTGCTTCAGAGGCTTCAAAGGGGAAAGGTGTACTAGTTGTTTTTTCAGATATGATTTTTTCGGCACGCTCGGTTGA
>CAMBLS010000093.1 GCA_945868485.1 uncultured Lachnospiraceae bacterium
CAGTAATGTTTGATGGTTCTCACTATCCTATCGACGAGAACATTGAAAAGACCAAAGAACTGGTTGCAGCAGCACACGCTAAGGGAATCTCTATCGAAGCAGAAGTTGGTTCAATCGGTGGTGAAGAAGATGGCGTTATTGGTATGGGTGAATGTGCAGATCCCAAAGAATGTAAAGCAATTGCTGATTTAGGAATTGACTTCCTGGCAGCAGGTATCGGTAACATCCACGGAAAATATCCTGCAAACTGGAAGGGATTATCCTTTGAAACTCTGGATGCAATTCAGCAGCTGACAGGGGACATGCCTTTAGTTCTTCACGGCGGTACAGGTATTCCTACTGAAATGATTCAGAAAGCAATCTCATTAGGTGTTGCTAAGATCAACGTTAACACAGAATGTCAGTTATCCTTTGCAGCAGCTACTCGTAAGTATATTGAAGCTGGCAAAGATCAGGAAGGCAAGGGATTTGACCCTCGTAAACTTCTTGCTCCTGGTTTTGAAGCAATCAAAGCTACTGTCAAAGAAAAGATGGAAATCTTCGGTTCCATTAACAAGGCTTAATTTACTGGATAAGAATTATAAAGCTGTCGTAAATTGCGGCAGCTTTTATAATGAAAAAAGAGCGGGACATTGATCCCGCTCTTTGCTTATTCGATTTTTATGCTTCTTCGTCAATTGCCTTTTCCTGCATTTCCTGTATATCAGGATCGAAGGATAACATTGGTTTCACATTTACATCTGTTTTGGTAATCTTGCGGGCAAGGTAGTTTTTTGTAATAGCAAACACTGTACCGGATAGACACAGCACACCAATCAGGTTGGGGATTGCCATTAGTGCATTTAACGTATCAGCGATTGCCCATGCAAGGTCAAAGCTCATGGTAGCACCGAAGACAATGCAGACAACGAATATAACCTTATAAACAACAGTTGCTTTGGTTCCAAACAGGTATTCACAGGACTTAGTGCCATAGAAAGACCATCCAAGGACGGTGGTAAATGCAAACAGACATACTGCAATGGCCACAAATCCACCTGCAAGAGAGCCAAGACCCTGTGACAGAGCTTCACTTACTAAGGATGCACCGGTTGCAGCAGTAAGCATTTCGCCTGTTTCCAAGTCTACCAGTCCGGAGCTTAATACTGTAAAAGCAGTCAGAGTACAAACGATAATGGTATCGAAGAATACTTCAAAAATACCCCACATACCTTGGACAATAGGTTCCTTTACATTGGAAGCAGAGTGTACCATAACGGAGGATCCAAGGCCTGCTTCGTTTGAAAATACGCCTCGCTTAAAGCCCATGGTCATTGCCTGTTTAATCATGATACCCACGGTGGCGCCTGCAATGGGACGAAGTCCGAAGGCATTGGTAAAGATGGCACCAAATACAGCGGGGATGGATGTTATATTTAAAATAAGTACAATAATGGTTCCTACAATATAAGCACATGCCATGAAGGGAACAATCTTTTCTGCAACATTTCCGATTGCTTTAATTCCGCCCAGAATAACAAGGGATGCGACTACAGCAATGATGATTCCGGTAGCAAGGGGTGGAATGCTGAAATTGTCCTGAAGGGAGCTTGCAATTTCATGTACCTGCGTCATGTTTCCGATACCAAAGGAAGCAAATACACAGAAGAGAGCAAATAAGATTGCAAGAGGCTTTGCAAGGAAGCCGATAAGCTTTTTACCCTTAAGACCATCCTGCAGATAATACATGGCACCGCCAGACCATTCATCCTTGGAATTTTTGCGGCGATAGTAAATACCAAGTACATTTTCTGAATAGTTTGTCATCATTCCGAATAAAGCAGAAACCCACATCCAGAACACAGCGCCTGCACCGCCGGTAATGATGGCGCCTGCAACACCTGCAATGTTACCGACACCGATGGTTGCCGCAAGAGCAGTGGAAAGAGCCTGGAACTGGGAAATAGAGGATTCCCCTTTGCCGGTATGGGCAGTTACATGCTTTTTCTTAAAGATAGCGAGAAAGGTTTCATTCATCCAGTGTTTGATATGAGTAATCTGGAAGAATTTCATTCCGACTGTCAGGTAGATGCCAGTGCCGATAATCAGAATCAACATGGGGATACCCCACACAATACTGTTTATGGCAGAATTCACGTCAGCAATTGTGTTCATTACATTTTCCATAATAGTTCTCCTTTGTCATAAGATAGATAGTTGAAAATTTAAAATAAAAAAAGAGAATTTACCCCAAATAGTAAATCCCCGTTGATTATGTATACAAATATACAGGAAAAATAGTAAAAACACAAGAAAAAATTAAAAATATTTCCCTATAAAAGGGAGGATGCCAAGTAAACTTAAGTTTACTTGGCATTTATTATGAAAAAGTTATTAATAAATCAATTACTTTGAAATATACATTTTTTAGTTGTTTCATCTTATGGTATTAGTATAAGATGCAGAAATGTCTAAAGAATGTAATACCAATTAAGTTTTTTTAAATTAAATATGAACAAAATATGAACATCGTGGTACTCTGGTACTATCGGCATGTCCTAAAATTTGTCCGGTTCAGGATAATCAACACCAAAGGTTTCCACGGTGACAGTTTTCATTTTCTGTTCTTCTAAAGGACGGTCATAGTAATCGGTTTCTGTTTCAGCAATCTTGTTAACAATTTCCATTCCTTCAATTACTTTGCCAAAAGCAGCATAGGAGCCATCTAAGTGAGGTGAAGTCTTATGCATAATAAAAAACTGGGAACCTGCTGAGTCAGGAGCCATGCTTCTTGCCATGGAAAGGACACCCTCTGTATGCTTCAAATTGTTTTCAACACCATTTGCGGAAAATTCTCCCTTAATGCTGTAGCCGGGACCTCCGCAGCCAGTACCTTCCGGATCCCCTCCCTGGATCATAAAGCCGCGGATTACGCGGTGGAAGATCAGACCGTCATAAAAGTTTTTATTGATCAGACTGATAAAATTGTTTACGGAAATGGGAGCAATTTCAGGATAAAGCTCTGCCTTGATGATATCTCCGTTTTCCATGGTAAATGTTACAACGGGATTTTGCGCCATAGTTATAACTTCCTTTCTTTTCAATTACATTCTGCCGTATTATAATAGCTATGGTACTTATTTTATATGAAGTGAAAGGACTTGACAATGCTAAAATGCATCTTGTTCTTATTAACAGAATATTATGAAGCAATTGTAAAAGAGCATCAGGAAGAAGTCTGCAGCAAACTCCAAGGGCGTCAGATAAAGCTTTTGGTGAAAGGCTGTAATAATATGGAAGCAGTGAACTCAATTGTTGTCGAGGAAACATTAATCATTACAGACGATCCGGAAACTGCAAGGGTACTTCTGGAAGGCGGAAAATATGTGGTGATTCTTTACCATGAAGGGAATCGTAATTGTGAATTTCCTTCTGCGAGGTATGGCATTGAAGATTTGTTCCTGCTGGAATATCAATCTTATAATCAGGCTTTTTGCCGGCTTGCCGGTTTGCCACTTGACATCCTTGAAACAAGGAGGCTTCGTGTACGGGAAAGCACGCTTGAGGATGTAGATGCTTTTTATCGCATTTACAGTGAACCGGAAATTACTTATTATATGGAGGATTTATTTCAGGATAAGGAAGCAGAACTGGCTTATATGAAATCTTACATTGATCAGATTTACGGTTTCTATGGATATGGTTTGTGGACGGTTCTTTTAAAGGAAACAGGGCAGGTGATTGGGCGTGCAGGATTGAGTGTAAGAAAAGGATATGATTTGCCGGAATTGGGTTATGTAATAGATGTCCACTATCAAAATCAAGGTTTGGCGTATGAGGTTTGTGAAGCCATTTTGCGCTATGCACAGGAGGAGCTTGAGTTTGAAAAGGTGCAGGCGCTGGTGGATCAAAAGAATGTAGTCTCGCTTCATCTTATGACAAAGTTGGGTTTTTACTTCGTGCAGAATGTAGTGGAAGAGGGCAAACCTTATCAGCTGTTTTTAAAAAATTTAAAAAAGTGTTGACAGTGATTAATCAGGGTGTTATTATGCAATACATAAAGCAAAGGCGCTACGAAATAAACGTAGTGCCTTTTATATTTTTTATTAAAAAATGCGAGGCAAAGGAGCTTTTCGGGAAGGAAGATCCTTTGAATTCGCTTTTTTTAATGTGAGGAGGAAAATTATGACAGAAGAAATTATGAGCGCTGTAAGCGGCGAAGTGTTTGGCGTCTGGTTCCTGATCGGAGCCGCACTGGTATTCTGGATGCAGGCAGGTTTTGCAATGGTGGAAACCGGTTTTACCAGAGCCAAAAATGCAGGTAACATCCTGATGAAGAATTTGATGGACTTCTGTATCGGTACAGTTGTTTTCATCTTGATTGGTTTCAGTTTACTGCTTGGTGAAGATTTAGTGGGGCTGATTGGAAAGCCTGGTTTTGACATTTTCACAAGCTATGAAAGCTTTGACTGGTCCAATTTTGTATTTAATTTAGTATTCTGTGCAACCACTGCAACGATTGTATCAGGTGCAATGGCTGAGAGAACAAAGTTCTTATCCTACTGTATTTACTCTGGTGTGATCTCCGCTTTGATTTATCCTATTGAAGCACACTGGATCTGGGGTGGAGGCTGGTTAGCACAGCTTGGTTTCCATGATTTCGCAGGTTCCTGTGCAATCCATATGGTTGGTGGTATCGCAGCACTGATAGGTGCAAAAATCTTAGGACCCCGTATTGGAAAGTTTACCAAGGATAAAAATGGAAAAATTACTAAGGTAAATGCTTTCCCCGGGCATAATCTTCCGATTGGATGTCTCGGTGTATTTATCTTATGGCTTGGCTGGTATGGATTTAACGGTGCAGCATGTACAAGTGTAGAACAGTTGGGATCTGTATTTGTAACTACAACAGTTGCTCCTGCAGTTGCTACTGTAGTGTGTATGGTATTTACATGGGTAAAATACGGAAAACCTGATGTTTCCATGTGTCTCAATGCTTCTTTGGCAGGTCTGGTAGCAATCACTGCTCCTTGTGATGTGACAGACGTGACAGGCTCCATTATCATTGGTGCAGTAGCAGGTCTTCTGGTAGTGTTTGGTGTTTGGTTCTTAGATTATAAATTACATATTGATGATCCTGTTGGTGCAGTTGCTGTTCACTGCTTAAACGGTATCTGGGGTACAATTGCAGTTGGTCTGTTTGCAACAACCTCTGCACCCGGAAATGACAGTGTTGTAGGTTTGTTCTATGGCGGCGGTTTCAAGCAGTTAGGACTTCAGTTACTTGGTTTTGCATCAGTAGCAGCATGGACGGCAGTGACCATTACAATTACTTTCTTCGTTATCAAAGCAGTTGTTGGTCTTCGTGTCACTGAAGAGGAAGAAATTGTCGGACTTGACTCCTGTGAGCATGGTCTTACATCTGCATATGCAGGCTTCAGTATCATGGATATTTCAAATACTATGACTATGGAAGTAAACGAAAATACAGATCTTGGTACAGACGATTACGCAGCAGCTTCTCCTGCACAGAAGGACGCAGCTGTCAAGGTAGTAGAAACCCCTGCTGTGGCATCTACCGGAATTTACAAGGTAGTAGTAATCTCCAAGCTGTCAAGATACGATCATTTGAAGAAAGCTATGAATGACTTAGGTGTAACAGGTATGACCGTAACACAGGTTATGGGTTGTGGTGTTCAGAAGGGCGCTGGAGAGATGTATCGTGGAGTCGAACTGGATGCAACCCTGCTTCCTAAGGTTAAGGTTGAGGTTGTTGTCAGCAAGATTCCTGTTGAGGCAGTGATTGAAGCTGCTAAGAAGGCTCTTTATACCGGACATATCGGTGATGGTAAGATCTTTGTATACAACGTAGATAAGGTTGTTAAGGTTCGTACCGGAGAAGAAGACTTCGCAGCATTACAGGATGTAGAATAAGATTATTAAAATGCTTTTATCTAATCCCTTAGTTTAGTATATACATGAAGTGAAAATGCCTGCTTGCAAGAGCATTTTCACGAATGTATCGAACGATTTGTCGTGAGATACATGAGCACCCCCCCCAAGTGCTTCCACCACTTGGGGGGTGCGCTGTCTATTTTTTAATTTAGCGGCATTTATGAGGTTGTACATCATTAATCAGCGTGATAATATTAAAATAACTGTATGGAGAAATGTTATAAAGTAATGATATAAAGTAACTGTTCAAAACTTTATTGTACTGGGTGTTTTGAATTTCGAAGTTATCAAACAAATACTAAGGAGGAAAAATATGCGTTCATGGGTTACAAAAACAGAAGAAATTGATGATTTAGAAGTTGCAGTAGAGGAACTGAAGAATGGTATACCGACAGAGGAATTGCTTGCAAATACGGTAGGTATTGCATATGTGTATTATGATGCAGATTTTGAAGAATTAAGTAAACTATTATGTGAGACCTTCCAATTTCCCATTATCGGTGTAAGTGCAATGGCACTTTTGGATACTGAAGGATATCAGGCTTACGGTATGGAACTATTAGTTATGAGTGCTGATGACGTCAGATTTTCTGTGGGAATGACTGAAAGCTTAAATAAAGATAACTATGAAGAAAAACTAGAAAAGCTTTATTATGCAATGAAAGGTGACGCACAAGAACACGAAAAATTAATATTAGCATATACCGGCAAAGTGGTAGATGCCGACGGAGATATATATATTAAGACCTTTGATAAGTTAAGCGGTGGAGTTCCTGTTTATGGAGGAATGCCTTCGGACATGTATACCTACAATGAATTTAAAGTGTTCTATGACGGCAAGGTAGAAACTTATGCGGCGGTAGTAATTCTTATTTATGGAAATGTATCTCCAATCACTTTGGTTGAGTTTTCTATTTCGAATGAAACAAGGTTAGAGAATAAGGTAACTAAAGTAGCAGACAATATAGTATTCTCTTTAGGTGATAAAACTTTTGTACAGTCCTTGGAGGAGGCAGGACTTTCCTCTGACAACGAAAATGTAATTATGGAGTATGTTCAGACACCTTTTGTTGTAAAAAAAGAAGTAGAAAATGGTGAAACAATAGAATTTTTGAGAAATCTTGTATTTCTCAAACATGATACTGGAATAGGAGTCTTTTTAGGACAGGTACCGGAGGGAGCAGAATTGAAGGTGGCTACCATTAGTGTAGATGATATAGGAAAATCAGTCACACAGGTATTTACAAACCTTATTCATGAGATGGAGAAAAAGAGTGATTATAAATACAGCACAATTATTTGTACTTCCTGTACGGCAAGGTATATGAACCTTGTAGGAGATAAAAATATTGAGGGTAATGCATATAAGGATATTATACCGGATGATATCAATCTGGTCGGAATGTATTCTTATGGCGAGTTATGTCCCACGAAAAGTTCTGATTCTGATAAATTATATAATATGTTTCATAATGAGACATTCACAATTCTTGCACTTTAAATGAGTATAATGAATGATTCAAATTTTTTCTGTGAATCATAGTGTGCCGAACAGTTAAGATTATCATTTTTATAGAAATGAAGAGGGAATATGGAATATATATCTCTGGAAGAAGAATTAAAAGAAGTAAAAAAGCAGCTAAAGAAAGCAGAACGTGAAATAAGGCGTCTTGAAAATGAGAATACTCTGCTTATAAATATGAACAAAAAAGCGACAAGCATGAGAGACTTTAGCGAGCGAGAACTCGTGCTGGCAAAGAATCAAGCAGAAAAAGCTGATCAGGCGAAAAGTGATTTTCTTGCGTCCATGTCTCATGAGATAAGGACACCGATTAATGCAATTCTGGGAATGAATGAGCTGATTATTCGTGAGAGCAGTGAGCAGAATGTTAGAGATTATGCTAAGGATATAGAAAGCTCCGGAAGAATGCTTTTATCCATTATTAATGACATCCTTGATTTTTCCAAGGTGGAGTCTGGGAAAATGGAAATCATAGCTGTTGAATATGATCTTGCCAGTGTGATTAATGATATTATCAATATGTTAAGCACAAAGGCAAAAGATAAAGGGTTGACTTTTTTAGTTGAGGTGGATAGGACAATTCCCAGTATACTGTATGGTGATGAAATAAAAATTAGACAGATTATTATGAATCTGATGACAAATGCAATCAAATACACAGAAAAGGGAAGTGTAAAGCTTTCTTTAAAAGGTGCTAAGGATGAAATTGGATATAAATTATATCTTATTGTATCTGATACAGGAAAGGGAATCAAAGAGGAAGATCAAAAACGACTTTTCGAATCCTTTACCAGAGTAGATGAGGTTGAAAATAGAGCCATAGAGGGTACCGGTCTGGGGCTGACACTTACGAAGTGTTTTGTTGAAATGATGGGTGGAGAACTCTCAGTGGAAAGTGTCTATGGAGAGGGTTCTACTTTCACAGCTTATATAAGACAGGAAATTGTGAAGGATGACCCAATAGGTGATTTTGAGGAGAGGATAGCGAGAAAACGTGAACAGAGGGAAAATAACAGCCAGAGATTACATGCGCCTGGATGTAAGGTTCTTGTGGTGGATGATGTACAGATGAACTGCAAGGTATTCTGCGGACTGTTAAAGGAAACGGGATTAGAAATAGACACTGCTTTTTCCGGAAGAGAAGCTTTGAACAGATGTCAGAACAAAAAGTATAATATTATCTACATGGATCATAGAATGCCGAATATGGACGGAATTGAGTGCTTGCACGAATTAAGGAGTATGGACACACCAAACAATGATACACCGGTTATTATACTTACGGCAAATGCTATTTCCGGAATGCGGGAAATGTACATGGAGGAGGGCTTCGATGATTATCTCAGTAAGCCAATAGAGGTAAAATATCTTGAAAATTCCATCAGAAAATATGCATCTGACTGGCTTGTGGAGACGGTGAAGGATAACAAGACGGAGAGCGTAATTAAGGAAAATAAAGCGGAAAGCCCACAAATATCATTTCAGGAAAAATATCCGGAGTTAAATGTTAACTTGGGACTCATGTATTGTATGAATGATGAAGACTTTTATCAAGAGATGTTAAAAGAATATGCAGGTGGGGATAAAAGCAATGTTCTTAAGGAATGTCTGGCATCAGGGAATTATAGTGATTTTGGAACCTTCGTTCATGCAGTAAAAAGTACATCTCTCAATATTGGTGCAGAACATCTTTCAGAAAAGGCAAAGCGTCTTGAAAATGCTGCAAAAGAATTAGATATTCAATACATTCATAGTAATTTTGACGAATTTCTATTGGAATATGAGAGCTTAATCAAAAAGATAAATTCGACAGAGTGAGAATGCAAAACTTCCCTACGTACTGCATGCAGAGAGTGCTGAATACACTTTACAGCAGACCTCAATAGAATATTAGATGTAGATAAGCATAATAAAAAGTATAGTTTAGTAAGAATTGCTAGCGTAAAATTTTATTCGGATTAAATAAAAAGAGAACACCACTTTGTGATAA
>CAMBLS010000094.1 GCA_945868485.1 uncultured Lachnospiraceae bacterium
TGAACAGGCAGACAAAGTCTTTAAGCAAGCCCTGCCGTTCCTCAATAGCAGGGGTATCGGCAAGCTGCTCCTGCCAATGATATCAGCCCACCACATAATCCAGACAGGTTCTGGTCGCAGTGAAGGGTCTTACCTTCCCATCTGCCACAGCCACATGTGCAGGATGAACAGAATATTCTTTTAGCGCCTCCTCACTTTCAAATGTGGAGTCCAACATCAGGTCAGCGTTAGAGCTGGAAAGCCCATTGATATTTACCTTGATATCGATCAGTCCGGGGATCTGCCCTGCCAGCCCTTCAAGTCCTTCCTTAATCCCAAGCTTGATGTTTTCTTTCTCTTCGACGGAATATTCGTCCTTCAGTGTCCATAAAATTACATGCTTTACCATATTGTGTTACTCTCCTTTTCTGTTAAATTCCATATTTCTTCAAATCCACCCTGCCATCTACAACCTCAACACCGTCTTCCCTAAGCAGCCTCTCCTGTTCGCCGGCTCCTCCAAATGCAAATTCACCCGAAAGCTCGCCTTTGGAATTGACCACTCGAAAGCATGGAATGTGATCGGGGTCAGGGTTCTTATGAAGTGCATTGCCGACTGCTCTTGCCATCCTTTTATCGCCTGCCAGTTCAGCAATCCTGCCATAGGTCGCCACACGACCTTTCGGGATTTGCATGACCGCCTCATATATTCTTTTGGAAGGACAATCTGTTATCAGGTCATAGCTTTCGGCAATCATTCGCTTTATGTCCTCATCCGGTATGGAGCCATCCAGAATGATTGTGTTCCAATGCTCCTTATTCTGATGATATCCCGGAAGCACTGCTTCAAAAGAATTTCTCCAGAAATCTCTCCATTCCGGATCAGCCTTCACATTCAAATTAACGTAATCTCCACGCTCATAAACCCACAAGAAAGCCTTCCTGCTTCCCTTCACCCTGACAAGCTCCCAATTAGGATCATGGAAAGGAGCTTCCACGTATGTGTTTGGAAAGGACAATCCATATGTCAAGGCCTCTTCTCTTGTCTGCATAGTTTTCAACGCTCCTCTCCTTGTGCTTTCCTTGCATTTTTAAGGACTGAGGCACAAATTCCTGGTCAAATGAATGTCTCAATAAATCTTACCAATTTCTTTGATAATTGTATACTAATTCTTTAAAAAGTTTTCGTGTTGATTTCCTTTAGTCATTCACATATAATATATGTAAATTAGGTGCTAATCCCGATACATCATTGGAAATCTGCATTCCTAAATATATAAAATTAAAAATAATGCGAGGTAAATATGAAAACTTACGACATCATCTGTGCTGGTGAAATGCTGATTGATTTTACGCCCGGTAAAGAGCCCCATACCTTTACTGCAAACCCAGGGGGCGCACCTGCAAATGTTGCTATTTCAACTGCACGAAACGAACTTTCTACGGCTTTCTTGGGAATTCTTGGAAATGATGATTTTGGAAAAAGGCTTAAGGAAACCCTTGAAGTTAATCAGGTTACTTTATTATGTCCTGAACTCACAGATAAAGCAATCACCACTCTTGCTTTTGTAACCTTATACGAGGATGGCGAACGTTCCTTTACCTTTGCTCGAAAGCCCGGCGCTGATATCCTTTTAAGCACCAATGATGTAAAAGAAGAAGATATCCAGTCCTGTCGCATGTTTCACGCAGGCTCAATTTCTTTATCCGACTATCCAAGCAGTGAAGCCATTAAGTATGCACTGAAATTAGCACATGACAAGAAAAAACTTGTAAGTTTCGATGTCAATTATCGGGATATGATATGGCACGACATGGAAAAATGCAAAAGAGAAGTTGACAGCATACTTACCTATGTTGACCTTTTGAAGATCTCCGATGAAGAACTCTATTTTGTAGGCGGCGAAGACAATATTAATAACTTTATGAAACATTACAATATCCGTGTATTGATCCAGACGCTCGGCGCAGACGGAGCAAAATACTATTTTAACGGAAATCATAAAGTGGTTCCAAGCAAAAAGGTCAAAGCTGTGGATGCAACCGGTGCCGGCGATGCTTTCTGGGGTGGTTTTCTGTCAAGATTGCTTATGTTCGGAATTAATGATGCATCTGAGATCACCGAAGAAATGGTTGAAACGGCACTGATCTATGGAAATACCTCTGGTGGTCTTTGCGTGCAGAAGATGGGCGGCATACCCGCTATTCCAAATAAACAGACGATTGAAAACAATCTCTAATCCCTGTAAAAAGGAAATTCATTGTGATTTGTGAAATAATCAAATAGCCAACGTTCGACTGCGGTCTGCACAGGACCGCAGTTTATCACAACACATGGCTTGCCTCGGATGTCTCCTGCAGTAACGAGATTGCTTTCAAGGCTGCTTAAGGAATCACTGATTGGCCTAGGCCCTCCAGACGGCAGGAATTACATTGTGTATTATTTCTGCGATCTGCTCCACACCTTCCATACAGTCGCTTTCTACCCAGTATTTCAGTATCATAGTAAACCCTGCCTGAAAACCTATCCAATAGAACATCATTTCTTTTTCAGACACAATTCCTGCTTTCATACTTAACGGTTTAATGATCTGATTCCACAATGACTCAAAGCCCTGCTTAATCGGGAATTCCCGTCTGGTCTTTAGGGCAATCCGATAAAAATCCCTATGGTCACGTATAAATTTGAGGAAGGGCAAAAAAGATTCTTCGGAAAGAGGCTTTACACTGCCCGGAACCGGATACCTCTCCATAAGTTCTTTTCTCAGATTGTTTTCCATCTGCTCAATCATATCGTAAATATCTGTATAATGGGCATAAAACGTGGAACGGTTGACACCTGCCCTGTCACAAATAATCTTCACTGTTATCTTTTCAAAAGGAAACTGGTTCATCAGTTCCAGCATGGCCTGTTCCATACGCACCGCAGACCCCTGGTACTGCCTGTTGTTTTTTCTATTCATAAAACGCCTCCAAAGTTCCAACACTTATTGGAATATTGATGATTGTATTTGCTATTTTAACCGATTATGATAAAAACAGCAATAAAATCAAAACGGAGGCTTTTTATGAAAGCAGCAATTTATCTCGGAAAAGAAACTGTAGAAGTTCAGGAATTGCCTGATCCTATTTGTGGTGATCATGATGTAATCATCAAAAATATCTATTCCAGTATTTGTGGTACGGATGTGGCGGTTTATACAAAAGGACCGAATACCGGACATAAAATCACCGTAGGTGGGGAATTTGGTCACGAGACGGTTTCTAGAATTGTGGAAGTGGGCAAACATGTGACGGATTTTAAAGTAGGGGAGCGTGTCTATCCATATCCCCTTTACACAAAGAACGACACCAAACGTGCAGGCACAATCGGTGGCTTTTCAGAGTATATCCTTGTTCCCGAAGCCAAACGACACCATTCACTTTACACGATACCAGAGCAAATTTCCGATCGTCTTGCCTGTCTCATTGAACCATTTACCGTTGGTTGTCGTGCAGCACGCAGAGGACAGCCAAAAGCAGGGGAAAACGGAGTTGTCTTTGGCTGTGGTACTATCGGTCTTGCTGCTGCTGTGGCACTGAAACATTTTGGAATGAATCGTATTATGCTCTGTGATAAATCCGATTTTCGTTTAGATATCGCAAAAAATCTCGGCTTTGCTGTCTGCAATACAGAAAAAGAAAATTTAATAGAAAAAGCAGCCAATTACTTCTCTACTGCCCCCTCTTTAACTGGTATGGTTCCGAACATTGACTGTTGGATTGATGCTGCCGGTGCTGAGAGCATCCTAGATTCCTTCATGGATTATGGCAAAATCAGCTGCCGGTTTGTGGCAGTTGCAGTCAATAACAAGCCACGCCAGCTTGACCTTCTGCACATGACCTATGCCCAGAAAAGCATCATCGGCTCTGGCGGTTATCTCCCAGAAGACGTGCAAGATGTCATGACGATCATGGCAAGTGGTAAATGGAATTTGGAATCCATCATTACACATGAATTTCCGTTAGAACAAATCTCTGAGGCAATTCAGAGTGCTGCGAACCCCGACAATTCTCTTAATGTGACGATTAAATTCTGAGTGAAAATAGGGGCTATTCTGTTGTGGCTGTCCCTGGTGGCAGCATCCTTATCACTAAGGATACTGTTTTCCAGATTCAAAAAACGGAGTTCTTGCCACTTCCATAAGAAGATTGATTGCTCTAGTCAGATTTGCGAAAAGCATTGCTGTGAGAGATATCATTGCTACAAACATTGTAACCAATGCCGTAAAGTTTACTGTGGAAAACCTGTCTCTTCCTCATGATTCTTTTGTCATTCTACAGTAAATATTATCTTTCATGCTTATCCTTTCATCATTTCCAGATCCTGAATACTCTTGATTCTCGCCATCATTATCCTAATCGTGTCTGTATTTACATTCTAAAAATTCTTTCGCATGAAACTTAAGCGTCTGCCTGGTCTGACGGATTCTCCATCGAATTGTTTCATAGGCCACTCCTTCATCGGAAGCAATCGTTGCCAGGCTCCTCTTCTTGGAGATGTAATCATTGAAGATTCTCCCATCGCTCTCATCCAAGAAATGAAACTGATTACTCAAAATACGGTAATCCTCTCGCATATGGCAAAGAGTGCGAATCTCCACTGCATGCTTTTCGTAGTCATCTGCTCCCTTAAGAGCTGTTTCAATATCTCCGGAACGAATTGCTTCCTGAATGGTCACATTCTCAATTGCAATCTGCGCCGTGGTATCACTAAGAGTCGATGTCTGCACTCTGATCCCCAGATCGCTTTTGTGTTTCTTCCTATTGTAATCACGTTCATTTCTGATAATGATGCTCAGGCATTCCTCATACCCATCCACCATCTGAATGAAGCGACTATAATTCTTAAGGATTATCTCCATCCTGCCATCCACATCTGCAGTGGCATATTTCTTAATAAAATCTTCTCTAGTTGCCATAGCTTTCCTCCTACGATTTAATTGATGTCCTAGAGCTAACCGGTTTGCTCTTGCTTACAAAACAGATTATACGGGAGAATATGGGGATTGTCGTTTCCCAAAGAGTAGACAAAAAGTATAGTGAGAATAGACTTTTGAGATAAAAAAATAATCCTCCGAAGAATTTCTTCCTCGAAGGATTTTCATTTACACCAGATTCTATTTTTATACTACCGCTTCCACAATAGTGGCATCTTTGAAGTGAAGCTCCTTGACACCGACTTCTTTCTTCTTGTTGAAATTGAAGCTCAACATATAGCCTTTCTTTAAATTATAATCCTTCAAATATCCAAGAAGCTGTTCTTCTCCCCGCGCATTATATTCCTCGCCATGCCAAATCTTCATTTCAACAATATACTGCTTTCCTTGAAAATCAATAATCAAATCGGTTCTGCCCATACTTCTGGTTCTGGCTTCAATATAATAATTTCCGGAACCATTAATTAACGGGCGAATATAAAGGAGAAACAGCTTTCTGCCGTTGTCTTCAATAAATTTATCTGTACTATCGGAAAAGCTCTCCGTAAAGTGTTGTACAAACTTCTTTAAAACCAACTCCAAGTTAAGTCCGTTCTCATCAATGAACTGATTCTTATTCTTCTGACCGGCTTGATAGGTATCACTACTAATAGCCTCCTCCGCAATGAAAAGGTTATAGAACCAAATTTCAAAGATTCTATTGGATATCGCAACCTGTCCTGCATCATCCTTCAAAAAACCAAACATTGTTCCGATGGAAACCAGCTCTGTACCCAGATTGTACGGGATGCTCCTGCCACAGAAAAGAATATCATACAGCAATGTCTTTAATTCCGAATAATCCTTGACTTTTTTGGCCATATCATCAAATAAGGAATTGGATTCCTTTACAAGATTACGAACTGCCTCGAGCAAATCATTCCGAGACCATGCTCCTTTGTCAGAACTACTTGTTACCTGATTATCTAACAGCTGGCATAATCTTGAAACTAAATAAGGATAACCGCTTGTATAAGCATATATTTCCTGTGCCATATTTTCAATATCCATACCGGTCTTATGATCATCTTCATAACTTTCCAGCATCTCTCTAATCTGGACAGGCGAGAAGCTCATATCAATATCGAAATCGGCTGCAATATTCCACGGACTATTATCTTTATGCTCTTCATCAGGTCTAAGCTTACGCTTCAAATTCTTTATGTCACAAACTCCGGCGAGAATAACCGATTTGAATGTTGCAAACCGGCTACGATTGATATAATATCCACGAAGCTGTGCTAAGAAATCTAGAAATACCTGATTATTAGTTGCACTGTCTACTTCGTCAATCATGAGCACAACATCCTCCGGTAAATCTCCGCAAAGAGCACTTAATGCCTGGAACAACTCTACAAGCTCATAACTGTCAGGAGCCGTTGAAAAGCTTTCGGCAAACCGGCTGATGGCTGCTTCGTAAACAGACCCCTCACTCTTTTTATTTACACGAAAAGAAGCAATGAACGCCTTTGCAAAAGCTAATGCAAAGCTGTTTTCATTTTTAAATTTCGCATTGCTCATCTGCATCTGGAAATCCATGCTGACCACAAAATATTCATGATTCAAATATCCTGCCAAAGCGTTCAGCGTCGTTGTCTTTCCAAACTGTCTTGCTCTATTAATAGTAAAATAGTTCCCCGCATCTACAAGAATACGTACTTGAGCTAAACGTTCCGCAAGGTCTACCATATAATGCTGCTCGGGATTGCAAACCCCGGTTGTATTAAATGTGCGAACTCTTTTGGTGCCATTTGTGATTCGTTCAGAAACAGCTTCCATAGGAATCATCCAACGGTACCCCTTTTTATATGCGCCGGGAAGCTCTCCATTCAAACACATATTATTAATATGTCGTTTTGTACAACCGATCAGTTCGGCTGCCTGCATAGAAGTAATATATTCCATTGAACCATCTCCCTTGAATCTCTTTTTATATACTATACACCAAAACTTCCCGTTTTTCAATAGTTCAGTTCCCACTTCCCACTTTTTGTCTTTTTTTACGTTTTACTTCCCACTTTCTTCAAATTAGTACTCATTTTTTAATCTATTGAACACCTTCTCAATAATAACAAATAAAATCGACATCAAATCCATCACGGAATTCTCTGCCGATTTTCCTGTTTTTCTGCTTATCCTTATTTCGATTATAAGTCTTCCCACTGGGAACACTCCTTGTCACAGGGTTTAATTCTCCCCATGTCCCCCGCAACTTAGAATAGTATTCTTTCTGCGCCTTCTTACTTCGCTTATCAATTGTCACATACTTTTTCACCTTTCTCCCTCGCCTTCATTCCTTCCTCAATCATCTTTGCTATTTCACTACAAATATCAGGATAATCCCTGTATCCCAACAATAGCATCTTATTTTTAAGTTTCTCTATCGCTTCTTCAAAGCGCTCTGCATCCCTCTTTCGCACTTTACAAAACACAATGCGATATGATGAATCCGCTTTTGCACATTCTCCCTTGAATTTCATTCTCACCTTATTCTGCACAAATAACTGGTCAGCCTGATATGAACTATGGTCCACATACGCATAAGGCACCGAAAATATTGAAAAGTCTCTCATTCTCCAGTAATTCTTCATCAGTTGCTCCTTCTACATTAAGATAGCTGCAGAAGTTCCGAAGACCTTCCGCAGCTTGTGCTTAGAACCGAACCTCCGCACGCTTCTATGAAGCAGGTTTTCTACAAGGCAGCTGTCAAGAAATTTGCATCTTATCTTTAACCCACATTGAACATAAACCGATAACAAATAACCCATAACAGATATACCTTAACTTTGAACCAAAACTTCCGGATCACCAATAATATCAGGAAGCCTTGTACGGAAAATATCCTTTAGATATCTACTTCAAATTGTACTGTCTGATTGTACTTATCCAGTGCCATCTGCATTTCCATAATTTTCACAGAAACGCTCTCATACTCCTTCTTTATCAATTCCAGGTCATAATTGATGTATTTATATTCCGGAACTGAATTTCTGGACATGTACGCATGTTGCTCTACTCTTGCCTTCGGAAGCTGCTTACGCATCACATCAAGGACAGATTTTCTCTTATTTAACTGAGCCATCTTGATGAGAATTGTGTCAATACTCATTTCCGCATCCCCTACCTGAACCTTGGCAGTCGCATTTGTCACATTAAGTGCATGCTTGATAATTGCAATTTTTTCATCGATTTCTGCAATTGTAGCTGCAACCTCTGCATAGTCATATTCAGGCACAACCGGCTCCTCATTAATAGCTACCACGTATGTGCTGGATGTTGCCTCCTTATTTACCCAAAAGGCCTTATCTTCCTCTAAGCTTCTAAGCATCTTATTTGCATATGCTGATGTCATTGTCTGCATTCTGATATCTCCTCCGTTTCTCTTTTCCTTCGTTCTGATATTAGCTTACTACCTCGCATAGGATTTGTCATTGAACCATAAGTTTAAAATATATCCCCTTAAACGAACAATATCCCCGTCAACGACGAGGATATCTTCAATACTTGTATGTAGTAATCTGCTCAAGATTACAAAATTGTCTAAGCTCGGTAATGACCTACCGGAAATCCATTTGTAGATTGCCTGCGGATTCTCAAACCCCATAGCACTCTGCACAGCCTTTACGGTATAACCATTTTCCATGAGCAGCTTCTTAATCTGCTTGCCTGTTTCCCTTTGCTGAATTGACAAATACATTGGTTCCATAAGCTTGTACCTCCTGTAAATATCTCTTCCATCCCAAAACACGATTTTACCTAGGTAATCATTATATCGTATCTTTCCGAAAAAATCATTAAACTTTTAGTTTAAAATACTAATAATTTTATGCAATCCTTATTAGCTGCTCATAATGCTCTTAAAGAAGTTCTCAATCTGATTAAGCGACACAGGGTAATATCCGTTTGCATCCACTCCAACATCATACCTTTTTATACCGGCTTCTAAATTGCTAAGGTTATAAAGTCCGTCGGAATGAATGTGACCATGGAGCATAAAACTTCCATGATGGCTCTTAGGCCATGAAAGCATTCTCAATATTGAAGTTGAGTCCAACATTGCTTCCTTCCTGACGCACGGTCAAGGACTCGTAGTGCTGATTTGCTTTTTCAACATGGTGAAAGCTCATCTCAACATCCTCAATGCCTCTCTCGTAAATCCTCTGTTTCAGATCCTCTGTCAATTCCTGTTTGAATGTTTCGTAATCCATTTTTTTCCTCTCTTCCTTATTCCTGTTTTGTCTTTCAGATCGTCATCTGATTTTCGGACATGAAAAAAGCGCCATACCCACCATCCTTCGATGATGAGCTGACGCTTCATTTTAAGTCCGTATTCTTTTGCAAAAGAGAAACAAATGAGCTGACGCATCTGCGTTTCATGTCTCATTTGTCTATGATAATATTATCACAGGCAAAAACA
>CAMBLS010000095.1 GCA_945868485.1 uncultured Lachnospiraceae bacterium
GCAGCCGCTGGATAAGAAAAAGCAACGCTAAGTATATGAAAAAACCATGTAGCCTTTATTTCAGCAACAATTGGTACTTCCTCATCTGTTTTTCTGTGCACGGTTATCCGGTATCTGATTGGAACAAACAACACCAAAAATACAATTGTCAGGATGATTCCAAGCAAAATCAGTATGATGATGCCCAAAATTTTTAATATAGCTAATATCGTTGAGACCATACTAATGCTCCGTAATGATAGTTTGCTTTACTCTTTGCTTTAAATATTCCTTCAGGTTACAGTTACCCATCGTTTCTAAACATTCCTGTGTGATTTTTACCACAAGTTGAACTGCTTCATCATGATTAGAAGCAATGCCAACAATAATCGGGGGATGAAATCTATAATATTTCTGTTTCAAATATGCACTGTGATAAATCTCCAGCTGATCCTCTCCCTGTGCAATTGTAACCACATAAGCCTGTACTCCGGCATGATGCTTCAATTTTCTTTTTATTTTTGCCGGTTCAGTAACAGTATCACCGATATATAAATATTTATAAAATTTCATTGTCTGTTTTCCTTATAGTTCAAGCAGTTACTATTGTTTTCATCATATCATATTTCCCCAAAATACCAAAGTAAAATATTGACAAATACTCTGAAATATTTATACTTAAAATTGTATAGTAATGTACAAATAAATATTTATTAGCAAAAGATTATGAGGAACTAAGCATGAAGGATATTGCCAGAATGGCTTTAAAGCCCGGAATGGAAATCGGCGCAGATGTATTTAATTACAAAAATGAATTAATTTTTCCCTCTGGAACCATAGTTGATTCACATGTCATTGCCAAACTGACTCGCCATTCCATCATATGTGTTCCTGTCAAGGAAGAGATTGACTATGCAAAAACACACTTTGAAAAAGTGCGCTTAAGTTCTGGCTTTGCAAAATTTCGAAAGGCTTATCAGGATGCTTTGCCTGCATACAAGGCAATTATGTTTCAGTTTATTTTCAACGGTGTTCCCTTCAAAATGGATGATATTATGCAAATATATCAGAATATTTACGACTCTCTTGATCAGAACGAACGCCTTCTTGATTACTTGTACAATATTCTTCCTTCGGAAGACGATTTAACTTACGCTCATTGCCTGAACTCTGCCCTAATTGCAGGACTGTTCGCTTCATGGTTTTCTCTCTCTGAAGCAAACACACAGCTATTAATACAATGTGCGTTCTTTTATGATATCGGGAAGTTAAAACTTCCTAACGAACTAATTTGGAAGGTTGGCAAACTTACTGATGTGGAATTTGAAAAAATAAAAACCCATACTATTCTGGGATTCCAAATGCTTCAGGATCTTCCTGTTAGCGCTCATATATTAAAAGCTGCCCTGATGCATCATGAACGATACGATGGTTCAGGATATCCTTCCAGATTACACGATGTCCAAATAGACATCTATGCCAGATATATATCTATCATTGATGCATATGAGGCAATGACTTCTGCAAGAACCTACCGGGAATCCAAACATCCATTTCAGGTAATAGAAATCTTTGAAAAAGATGTTCATAAATATGACATTGAACTCTTACGTCCAATCATGTTCCGCCTTGCCAATCATATGGTTGGACTAAATGTTCTTCTCAGTAATGACCAGATTGCTGAAGTGATTCTAATTAATCAAAACCAAATGGGGCGTCCACTGGTTCGTTTAAAGGATGGCACTTTTATTGATCTCACAACCCGAAAAGATATAAATATCAAAGGAATCTATTGAAAATATGCATCAAAAATTCTTTTGGCGATAGGAACCGCATAATCCCCACCTGCTCCCGCGCCTTCAATAATTATCGTTACACATACCTGAGGATCTTCTGCCGGTGCAAATCCTGTAAACCACGCATGACTGTCTCCTTTTATTGTTCCGTATTCTGCCGAACCGGTCTTTCCAGCTGCAGTATAAGGAAGGTCTTTTAATCTGGAGGCGGTTCCCTCTTCCACTACATTTGTCATAAGCTCTTTCAGTATTTCCGCTTCCTGTCGCTCCATAATCTTGCCATAAGAAGAGGGATTGAAGGTCTTAATTTTATTGCCGGCACTGTTCTGCACATAATCGACTACATAAGGCTTCATCAGCGTTCCCTCATTAGCAATTGCACAGGTAATCATATTAAGCAAGAGTGGCGTAATTGCCGTTGTGCCCTGTCCAATGGAAACCTGCATCATGTCTGCTTCACTGGTTTCTTCTGATACATCCACGCGGCTTATACTTGTATTAAAGGCTACTGCAAGCTCTTGGTTGAACAAAAGGGACTGGAGTGTATTCGCAAAGTTACTTTTGTCAAATGATAATCCAATATTTGCAAAGGAAGTATTACAAGACTTTGCAAAGGATTTATTAAAGCCAACGTTTCCGTGAACAGTTCCATGATAGCACTGGATTCTGTCCTCCCCTCTGGTAATTGTTCCCGTACAATTATAGCTGTAATTTTGATAAGTATCTGGATGTTCTTTAATATACTCCAGGGCTGTCACAATTTTGAAAGTTGAGCCAGGAGGATACAACCCCTGGGTCACACGATTTAGCAGGATACTGCTTTTGTCATCTGCAATCAAATCATCCCATATCTTTGAAATTTCTTCTGGATTGAAGTCCGGTTTTGAGACCATTGCCAAAACCTTTCCCGTATTTGGTTCTGTCACAATAATTGCACCCTGATATACTCCAAGTGCAGTAGACGCAACCTGTTGCAAATTGACATTTAGCGTTGTGTACACATCATCTCCAGGATATTTTTCCCCCGATACATCTAGGGAAGCTTTTTGAGAAAGGGGTGCATTAGAATTAATCAGATAATAGTTTGCCTGTGATTCAACACCCATTCGTCCATTCGTTGCATATCCTACCACATGAGAAAAAAGGTTCTGATAAGGATACTCTCTCTTTTCATTTCCCTCCTCATCCACGACTGTCTGAGCGAGAATATCTCCATCGAAAGAAAAAATCCTACCTCTTCTGTTCTGTGCGAGTAATGCCTTCTGTCTGCCATTGTAGCTGTTATTAATCAGTTCCTGTCTGTGAGTCACAGAATAATGGGTAATATAACCGGTCATAGCGAGAAATAATAAGGTAAATGCCCATGTTATTAGCATAATCTCACGATTTTTCATTTTTACTTTTTTATTTACAGATTTATTCTTCTTCGTCTTCAAGCTCTTCTCCTGACAAATATTCTATTTCTTCCACAGCAAGATCTGAAACATCACTTTCATCATACAAATATTCCTGCTGTGCGGATTTTTTCTTTTTACGCTTCTTCTTTCTAACTTTATCAAGTTGCTCTTTTTCTTCCTGCTTGATAATATATAGCCCTTCAATAATAGCAAACATAATCAGTGTGGTAAGAACAGAACTTCCTCCATAACTGATAAGTGGCAATGTAACACCGGTTAGCGGAATAAACTTTGTACCGCCACCCACAGTAAGAAATACCTGGAAAATATAGGTAACACCAAGTCCAAAAGCTGTCAATTGGTAAAACTTATCTTTCAGACGCACCGCAATATTCATAAACATGATAAAACAACTTACACAAATCAAAATAAGACAGATTGCAAAAATAATTCCCAGTTCTTCCGCAATCGCTGAAAAAATAAAGTCAGCTTCCACAAACGGAATGTCTTCCGGTTTTCCTTTGTATAATCCGAGTCCAAACCAACCTCCGCTTGAGATTGCAAACAAAGACTGGGTAATCTGAAATCCAGCAGAATCAATCACACTCCATGGATCTTTAAACGCCTGTACCCTTACCTGTACATGGGTAAATACTTTATACGAAATGTACGCTGCAACAGAACCACCCAGGGCACCGGCAATCACATATAGAAAATTTCTGCTTGCAACATATACCATCAACACATATACCACAAAAAAGATAAGTGCACTCCCCAGGTCTTTAGAAATTACCAAAACAATTACATGTGCCGCTGCCACTACCGCAGTTGTAAAAATTTCAAAAAAACCTGATGCCTTATATAAAGCACTGGCTATATAAAAAACAAAAATAATCTTTACAAACTCAGATGGTTGAAAAGTAATTCCGGCTATTGAATAAGAAAGTTTACTCCCGTAAGTGGTCTGTCCCAAAATCATTACCACAGATAATGCCACAATTCCTACAATCGCATAAATCCATTTAAGTTTTTTCATAAATTTAAATTTATGAATCAAAAAAGGAATAAGAAGTGCAACAATAAGTGATCCCGTCACAATGATAAACTGTTTGACTGCTCTCTCCATATTTAATCTTGTTAAAATAACAAAACTAATACTTAGGAGCATACACATATTATTTATTACCAGTCGATTTGCCTTGGGATAAAGCATTCGGTACAGCACAATCGCAGCATAAAGCACTATCTGCTGAAATGCATAGAAAAATAAGTAGGTAATATCTCCCGTTTCAAAGCAGATTACCAGGAAACAACTAAAATGAAATGCAAACATTAAAATGTTCTGCCTGGTATAAATACCGTTTCTTCTTTCTTCGTCTTCGTATCTGAATACTGCAAAGCATTCATAGGTATATAAAGTTATCAGCAATGCTATAATATACTTAGAAAATTCACTGATATATAACTCCATCTACTCTACTCCTCTTTTTATGTGTCCAGTAGTATATTCTTTATAAAAAGGTTCCTGATATTTGTTTAAAATATCATGAAAATATTGAATAAGCTGTCTTGATTCCCGAGCCCCTTCTGTCGTCAAATCAATCCTGAAATTTTCCATTGGAAATTGTCTGCGCTTAAACAGCCTGTGTAATGACAACGGAACACTGTTATAAATCACATTATAACAACTTGCACAATCTGTATAAACAGGAAATTCTTTCTCATATCTGTCCTTTAGCATCACCATTCCCGATTTTCCAGTACAATGGCTTTGAGTCTTATTCAGGCAGTTCGCCGCTATCATCATAGGCAATCTTCCATACACAAGCGCTGAAACTTTCAGCTTTCCTTCTGGCAATTTTGATAATAATTCCATCCATTCGTAAAAATTATTTTCTACTGGAAGATAAAATTCATCTGCTCTGTCTTCCCACACATGCAATGCTTCTCTGTTCCACAAGTATAGATTTGCATCCAAGACAAGCCTTCTTGTGCTATGAACTTTTCTGAAAAATTGAAAGCTCTCCAAATTCCTTATCAGAACACCTTCAAAAATTTCATTTTCCAAAAGCTTCGCTATTTTTTCCAGATATAAGATGTTCTTTTCCCTTACAATATATGGAGTAGATATATACAGTTCTGACAAACAATCTGAATCATGTTCTTTTTCGTTTTGCAGCTCTTTTATAACTTCTTCATCTAACAGACTGTATTCTAGATAAATACGCGCTACCTGCTCTTTCAAAGCTTCTTTCAGCTGTTCCTTCGTTCTCACCGATACATGAACTGCACAGGTATCCGGATCATTTAAAATAATTTTTTCCTTTTTTTCCATCTGGTACTGAGCTTGATAAGGTATCACTGATTTTCGATTCTTATAGTCGAGCATATTATGACGAATCAATTCATTTTCCATGCTTAAAGTTGCTGTTCTTCTAAGTTCATTAATTGCACGCACAGGCATGAATATATCATCTTTTGTCTCAATCGTCACCCGTTCAATCTTAATCAAACTGTTTCCGCTTTTCTTTACCTGTTCCTCAATCTTTTCATTTGAAAGGGGCTGATTTTGGGCTTTCTGTACGGTATCACCTTTACAGGAAACTTGAACCGAACCATTTGTCAGTGTAAGCCTCGCCGGAGATTCCGGTTTTAAAAAAATATTTGCGGTAACTGGGAAGTATAACGGTTCCGATATATATTCTTTTTCAATCTGCGAAAGGAGTTGATCATCCGCACCGGAATATGCAGGGGAGTCCAGTGTAATCATTTCTCTTCCGTTATGACTGTGATAATATCCTTTTCCGATTTCACTTCTGATATAGAGTTTTCTCAACATACTCATATCTTCTTCAGACACTCTATAATGTAAAGAATCCTTGTAATACAAATCAATATATTTTCGGTAAATTGCAGTAACTCCTGCAGCATAAGCAGGTTTTTTCATTCTACCTTCAATTTTAAAGGAATCAATTCCTGCCTCAATCAGCTCTGGAAGGATAGAAACAGTACACATATCTCTCATGCTTAAAGGATAACTGCTTTTTTCTCCCTGAACTTCATAAGGCAAACGGCAGGGCTGGGCACAGCGTCCTCTGTTTCCACTGCGTCCACCTAAAATACTGCTTAAAAGGCACTGTCCAGAATAACAGTAGCACATAGCCCCATGGATGAACGCCTCAATTTCTACCCCTGCTTCCGATTTAATATGTTTCATTTCAGCAAGAGACAGCTCCCTTGCTGGCACAATTCTGGAAACACCTTCTTCTTTTGCAAAAGATGCTCCTCTATATCCTGTTATCGTCATCTGCGTACTTGCATGAAGCGCCAACCCTGGAAAATGCTCTCTGATGTAGCGCAATGCACCCAAATCCTGAACGATTACTCCATCTAATCCCTTCTCATAAAGAGGCAACAAATAATTGTACAGTCCATCAAGCTCTTTTTCTTTTACCAGCGTATTAACAGTCAGATATATCTTTCGGCCAAATGTATGTGCCAAATGTATTCCTGTACAAATCTCATCCTGTGTAAAATTATCTGCATATGCCCGGGCTCCATAAAACTCTCCACCCAGATAAACAGCATCTGCTCCTGCCTTAATTGCCCCTTTTAAAGCATCAAAATTTCCGGCTGGTGCCAATAACTCAACTTTTTTCATTTTCATTTTCCTATTTAATAAAAAGCTGTCTGATTAAGACAGCTTTTGCATTAGTTTTTTAATTCGGTTTCTAATCTGATAATCTTTTTAGAACTTTCATTTAATTCATTTTGAAGATTCTTAACATTCTTTTCCGTATTTTCCAGCTTAATCTGTGACGCGATCAATTCATGCTTTAAATTATACAATTCTTTCTCTTTACTTTGAATTTCTTCTTCAAGAAGATTGATCTGTTTCTTTGCCTTAAAATAATCATCTGCAATATTTAACTGAAGCAGAACGTTTTGTGTATCCAAAGGCTGTCTTTTGAAGGAATCCACCTTGCCATATTCTGCCATCTTATTATTAATGTATGAAGCAACCTTCTGCAAATATTCCTCACTCTCATATCCGCTCAAAGTAAATACTTTTCCGCCAATGATTACCTCTGTATCTGTCTTAACTGACATCAGGTTCACCCCTCTATACACAAAATATATTGCTTACTTATACATACCTATACAATGATAATTATAATCAGATTATTGTGGAATTTCAAGACCTAAATGGTGATATGCCAAATCTGTCACTACTCTTCCGCGAGGAGTTCTGTTAATAAATCCATTTTTGAGCAGATAAGGTTCATAAACATCCTCTATTGTACCGGCATCTTCTCCAATGGCTGCCGCTAAAGTATCCAGCCCCACAGGTCCTCCATCAAATTTCTGTATCATAGAAAGGAGCATATTTCTGTCAATATGATCAAGTCCCATTCTGTCTACATCCATCAAATCAAGTGCTGTCATAGCAATCTCTTCCGTGATAATACCATCGTGTTTAACCTGTGCATAATCTCTGACACGCTTCAATATACGATTCGCCAATCTTGGAGTTCCTCTGCTCCTTCTTGCCATTTCCATTGCTCCAGCAGGCTCCAGCGGCGCATTTAAAATCCTTGCAGAATGCATTATGATCATTTGCAATTCTTCTACCGAATAAAATTCAAGTCGATGAATAATCCCAAATCGATCACGCAAAGGTGCCGTTAAAAGTCCGGCTCTGGTAGTTGCACCTACCAGTGTAAAATGAGGTAGGTCAAGCCTAATTGACCTTGCAGTGGGACCTTTTCCAATCATAATATCTATTGCATAATCTTCCATTGCTGGATACAGGACTTCCTCCACTTGACGATTCAGTCTGTGAATTTCATCCACAAACAACAGATCCCCTTCCTGCAAATTATTGAGAATTGCTGCCATCTCACCTGGTTTTTCTATTGCAGGTCCACTAGTCACCTTCATATTTACTCCCATTTCATTCGCTATAATGCCAGCGAGAGTCGTCTTACCAAGTCCCGGTGGTCCATAAAACAGCACATGATCAAGCGCATCATTTCTCTGTTTAGCTGCTTCAATATATATATGAAGACTGTCTTTAATCTTAGCCTGTCCGATATAGTCCGATAATTTCTGCGGTCTGAGAGAACCTTCTATTCTCACATCCTCTTCCTGTAAATTAGTTTCTATCATTCTTTTTGCCATAAATTGTGCTCCACATTAAACTTTATCAAAAACCACCCTCTAGGGACATCAACTTATCAACCTTAAAACATATTTTTAAGGGCAAGCTTAAGGATTGTCTCCACATCCATATTCTCATCAATATGCACATTTTTCACTGCATGAAGAGCATCCGTTGCTGAATACCCAAGTGCCGTCAATGCTTCTACCGCTTCATTTTTGGCATGATTATTATCTGAAGATGATCCAATTTGAACCGGCTGCATTTCTCTGTGAATTAAGGTATCCTCCACGGAAATTTTATCCCTCAAATCTAAAATAACTCTTTCTGCTGTCTTTTTTCCAATTCCCGGTGCCTTAGAAATAGTAGCAGCATCCCCTGCCATAATTGCAAACCTTAAGTCGTCTGCACTCATAACTGAAAGAATTGCCAAACCTCCTTTTGGTCCAATTCCATTAACTGTAATCAGTTTCTTGAATATTTCCAAATCATCTCTGGTCAGGAAACCATATAAACTAAACATATCCTCTCTGACACAGGTATAAGTATAGAGTTTAATTTCTTCATTGATTCCGGGGAGCATTGCAGCTGTCCCTGTGGAAATCTTAACATTATATCCGATTCCTCCAATATCAATTACAACATTTTCTTCTGTAATATCATCGATTATCCCTTTTACAAATGCAATCATGACAGGACTCCTTTCGACACAATATTCTGAATATAAGGCAACACTAAAGCCGCCACACTTCCAATCACCAAACCAGTAATCAGACCGGCAATCATCAGAACTGGTATATAATAAAATATACTGTAGGTTTCCACCACAAATACTGCAACCAAAAGCTGTCCCATATTATGCATGACACCTCCGGCAACGCTGACAATTGGAACATGAAACCCTCCTGTCTTTTTGAGCAATATCATAATCATGCAACTTATCAACGCCCCAGCAAGTGAATATATAATCATAAAAAGATTTCCAAACA
>CAMBLS010000096.1 GCA_945868485.1 uncultured Lachnospiraceae bacterium
TGCAAAAATTTTTAAGCCTGTTCCACTGGCACCGCATACCAGTTGGAAATATCCATTTCTCATCTCACTGTCCCCCGTGCTTTCATTTATTATATAGAAAATACTCCCATATAACTCCCCATTTTTGCTTTCATCTTTTGTAATGCTCTAGTATGAAGCTGGGAAATTCTTGACTCCGATACCTCTAACACATTACTGATTTCTTTTAAAGTTAAATCCTCATAGTAGTAGAGTAAAATAACCTTCTTTTCCTTTTCTGTCAAAAGCTCCAATGCCTGTTGAAGCATCTTCTTCATTTCTTCCTTTTCAATCACTTCCTCAGGACTGTCAAAACGATGCTGACTGGTCTGTTCTGCCGGCACTTCACTGCCTGACTCCATAAACTCATTTAAAGAGACAACCCCGGTAATTTTCATCTGAGACTGCCATGAGAGATAATCATCCTCGGTTATTCCAAGGCTTTTTGCAATCTCTTCATCAGTTGCTGCTCGACCTGTAGATGCCTCAATTTCCTTTATTGCGGCATCAATTTTTTTCTGTTTCTGTCTGATGGTACGGGGAATCCAGTCCATCTTTCTGATTTGATCCAGAATGGCACCTCGAATACGCAGACTTGCATAGGTTTCAAACTTTACCGCTTTCATGCTGTCAAACTTATCTATGGCATCTATCAGTCCAAATATCCCATAACTAACCAAATCATCATATTCTACATTGTAACCCAAATACATACTGAGACGCCCCGCTACAAGTTTCACTAGTGGGGCATACTCAAGTATCAGTTTTTCTCTTATTTCAGGCGACTTCGTTCTCGCATAATTATCCCAAAGCCTGTTTCTGCCTGCCTCGTCCATCGCTACCTCCATCATCCGGTTTTATCTGTAGTCTCTATCACGCTCTCACCGGATGCTTCCTGCTCCTGATCCCCCTCAGGCACTTCCTTTTCAATAACTTCTCCTTCTTTTTCTTCCTCTATTTTAATCTGCTCCACAAAAGATGTTACCTTCTTTTGTATAAAATATCCAGCCAGATAAAAAGACAGAAGAATAACCAATAATCTTGGAAGCATCTGCATCATGCTATATTTAAAATAATACATCATGATACTTGCCACTGCTCCCGCAAGAAGCATTAAGAACGGCGCAAATAATCTGCTCTTTTTCATATAACCTTCTCCGGCATTCCTACACTGCGTATGTAGAATTCGCCGCTCTTAGGGTAGAAAATGACTGTTCTACCATAATTTTTTCCTGTGTCCTCAGCAAGAATCGGTATCTTCAGTTCACTAAGCTTTTTCTTGCTGGCGAGAACATTCCTTTCTCCTACACGTATCATATCACTTTTGTTGCCAAATGCGAACATCTGAGCTCCGCCTGCAATCTTTGCCACAAGTCTGCTTCGGTTTCCTCCCAAACGCACAATTTGATTTACCAGATCTTCAATTCCTGTATCTGCAAATTTGGGCCTGTTGGAGTTATTCTTGATTTCTGTACTGTCCGGCAACATAATATGTGCAAGACCACCAATTCCTGTCCCCGGATCTCTGATTGCAATCCCTACACATGACCCCAGTCCCAATGTAGTTACTCCATCTTCCCCGCTACAGGTCTTTAAATCGGCCATTCCAACTTTTATAATTTCGCTCATCTTTTAAGTGTCCCCCGTATTTCTTTTCAAAGCCTACATAACGCCCAAAGCTGTCAATATCTTCTCGTAGGATTCCACTTCCGGGATCAGAATAAAATAGCCATCTAAGTCAATCTCGTCTGAAAATTTAGTCTGAATTAACAGAATTTTATCACCCAACACACCAAATTCAACCGCAGGAACACTGAGGAGGGCACCTGCCATATCAATTCCCAACTGAGGAACAGAAGGGTAAATTTTTAGATTGGTCAATCCCGACAATGCATTCAAATATGCGCCGGTTATAATATTGCCCACTTCCTTAATTGCTGAGCATTCCATCTCTCCAAAGGTATAATCATCCACGTTCTTCTCATCAATTCCCAGCATTCCGCACATCAACTTGTTTACCAGATGAGCAGCAGCAGATTTACTTAAGATAAACATCATACTGCCTTCCACATCTCCTTCAACCTGGAGATAAATGCTGACCATAATCTGATCGTCCCCGCCTACAATTGCTCCTATTTCCTTAAATTCAAGTAACTTGACCTGGGGTACAGACATATCAACCTTGCAATCGATCATCTGTGCCAGCGCTGTAGTTGCGTTTCCAGCTCCAATGTTTCCCAATTCCTTTAACACATCAAAATATTGACTTGTTAATTCTTCCATACTAAGGTCCTTCATGGTCCCTCCTATTAACATTTCATTCTATCTTTTTTGGTATATGTCTCTTACTTTTCCACAACTACTGCATTCAAATCCAGGAGTGAAATCAATTCGTTGTCATGCTTGCCCACACCTGAGATAAAGGTTGGTTTTTCTTCTTTTCCATCATAAGAAACCTTTTCTACTTCATCTACTCCAAGGGTCACAACTTCTTTTACCTCATCCACCATCACGCCAATGGTTCCATGCTGTTCCAGCTTAAGAATAATGATTCTGGTAGCTTTGGTAATCTCATCTTCCGGCAAATCCATTTTAAGGCGAATACTCATAACCGGTATAACCTCTCCACGCAGATTGATAACTCCTTTTAAATAGCTGGCTACTTTGGGAACTCTGGTAATATGCTGCATACGCACAATATTATTAATATATTTAATATCGATACCATACTGTTCATTTCCCAATTTAATTACGATATACTGTACTGTGTCACCCTCCATTTTCACTTCAGATGCTTTTATATCAGATACTCTAAGTTCGTCCATTATTATTCCCCCTGTCCTATATCAATGCATTAGCATCCAGAATCAGTGCTACCTCACCATCGCCTAAGATGGTTGCACCGCTGATAATCCTACACTTGCTGATGTACTTGCCCAGTGACTTGATAACGATTTCCTGCTGTCCCATCAGTTCATCAATAACCAATCCTGCCAGTTTTTCACCTTTTTTAACAATTACTACGATAAGATTATCATCAGGTGATTTACTGCTTTCTATATCCAGTTCCTTACTCAATCGGATAATTGGGATTACGGAACCTCTGAGGCTGATAACTTCACTGTTTTGAACCAGTTTAATATCACTTGGATTCACATCTTCAATAGTCTGGATACTACCCAGTGAAATTGCATATTTTTCTCCACCCACAGTGACCATAAGAGCCTGAATGATTGCTAATGTAAGAGGAAGTCTGATTGTCCATGTGCTTCCCTCACCCAACTTGGATCTTACTTCTACTTCACCGCTTAAGGATTCAATCTTGGACTTCACCACATCCAGCCCTACGCCACGACCTGAAACATCTGAAATCTGTTTTGCAGTAGAGAATCCTGCATGAAACAGAAGGTTGATGATATCCTTTTCTGTCATGTTATCTGCCTGTTCCGCTGTGATAACTCCACGTTCAATAGCCTTTTCTCTGACAGCATTTACATCAATACCGTTACCATCATCTCTTACTTCAATTACTACATTGTTGCCATCCTGATATGCATCAAGATAAACGGAACCGACCTCAGGCTTTCCTCTCTGGATACGAAGCTCTGATGACTCAAGTCCATGATCTGCTGCATTTCTTAACAGATGCATCAGAGGATCGCCGATTTCATCCACCACTGTTCTATCCAGTTCTGTTTCTTCACCGGACATATACAATTCCATCTTCTTATTTAATTTTTTGGAAAGATCCCTGATCATTCTGGGGAACTTACTTACAACGCTCTCAATAGGAACCATTCGAACCTTCATAACAGATTCATGAAGATTTGTGGTTACACTTTCCAGATATTCAATCTGCTCATTAAATCCTGATCCGGTAACTCCTTCTGTGTTAGAAGCAGATACCAATGAGTTCTTAGCAATGATAAGCTCACTTACCAGATTCATGAGGACATCCAGCTTTTCAATATCAACACGAACGGTTCTGTTAACAACCGGTTTTCCGGCTGCTTTCTTATCATTTGTCTTAGCAGGGGCACTCTGTGCCTGACTTGCAGCTGCCGGCTTTGTTTCCAATGTTTGTACTGGCTTGCTTTCATCGATAACTACAGCTTCAAATTCATATACTGCACCTATTACTTTTTCAATTTCGGACACACTTCTCGCAGCCTGAAGAATCTCATCCAAAGAATGTTCCGAAATAACAAGCAAGCTGAAATCAAGCTCAAACTTTTCATCCTCAATGTCCTGCGCAGAAGGATTACATACAATAATCTCTGCTTTTTCCTCCACTGCCTTGTATACCAGAAAAGCTCTTGCTGCTTTTAGGAGACAGCCTTCCTGTACATATACTGTGAGTCCATAAACATTCTTTCCCTGTGATTTAGCAGTCGTAAACACATGTCTCTCCGGCTCACCTACTTTAATGTCTTTCCACTTCTCAGCCGCCTCGTCTACGACCTCTTCCTTGGATTCTGCAGGCTTTTCATCAGCCGGTGCCGCATTCCCCTCTGATTTTAAGAACTCGTTCAACTGATTAATGAGCTGTTGATTGTCATTCGTTCCCTCATCTGCAGTTTCCTGGATATTGCTGGTATACTCTTCAAGTGCATCCAGACATTGGAATAATGTATCAATCAGATTAGAATTTACCTTCATAGAGCCATTTCTAATCTCTGAAAACACATTTTCCATATCATGGGTAAGCGCCTGCATACGCTTATATCCCATTGTTCCTGCCATGCCCTTCAACGAATGAGCAGCACGAAAGATTTCGTTAATAGTGTCCACATCTTCCGGCTCCTGCTCCAGCTTAAGAAGCTGAGTGTTCAGACTTTCCAGGTGTTCCTTTGTTTCATCAAGAAAAATTTCCAGATATTGATTTACATCCATCTTATATTACCCCCACGTTCTTAATAATTTCCTGTGCAATGTTTTCCAATGTTATTTCCTTTTCTGCCAACCCTGCAAGCACGATACTTCTAGGCATGCCATAAACTGCACATGTGGCTTCATTCTGCGCAAACACCGTTACCCTTTTTTTCTCTTTCAGATTTCTGATTCCTGCCGTACCATCTGCTCCCATCCCCGTCAATACTGCACATACAACTTCATCATAATCACAGCCTGTCAGAGACTCGTACATATAATTTGCACATGGTCTTACCCCTTCACGAGGTGGCTCATCAGTATAACGTATGAGATGTCTGGTTCCACTTCTTGCCACCTGCATATGCCTTCCACCCTTGGCCAGATATGCCTGTCCAGGCACTATGATGTCACCATCGGCAGCTTCCTTCACTGCAATCTGGCTTAATGTGTTCAATCTTCCCGCAAGTGCTTCCGTAAATCCTGCTGGCATATGCTGCACAATTAATACAGGTGCATTCAAATTCGCCGGCAAAAGAGGAATCAATGCCTGTAACGCCTTCGGTCCACCGGTAGAGCTGGCAATTGCAACTATCTTTTTCACAGCTTTGGTTTGATCTACTTTCAACATAATCGATTCTCTCACCATCTATGTTTTCTTATGGTGATAAGTATATCACAAACCTAGCTTCTCATGAGTGCATAATAATCAATTTACAAACCTTTTTCTTTTTTCCTATATTTTCTTTCTTCTTCAAAAATAAATCGGATAATTTCTTCTCTATCCTCCGTATCAATATTAATATATTGAACACGGTGTTCATAAACACCCGGTCTGTTATCGAGTTCTTTTACTGTCAAAACCTTGGAAATTAAAACATATTCTCTGGCAGCTCCTCCAGTTACCAGATTATATTTACAGTAAATCAGGCTATCCGGCTCATATGCATAGTTTGCTACAAATCGAAGCCCCCCTCCGCTGATATCCACAATCACACTTCTCTTAAGGGGAAGCCCCGGGACGATAAGGCTGCTATTATTTTCGATTGCTTCAATTTCTTCCTTCTCCAGAAGTCTTGAGCTCATTTCAAGGGCACAACTCAGGCGATAATATTCTCTTCTTTGGAATTTTCTTAAGTTACTGGTCAGTTCCATAAGAAGAATATACTGATTGTTTGATTTATATCTGTCTATTACACTGGCGACACACTGAAATAATCCAGAAGATGTATAAAAATACAGATCAAATTGAGCATTTACCGGGAGTAGAATCAGCTTGGTCTTTTCCATGGGCATCAAAACCTCAATCCTGTCCTCCGAGATGATGTCAACCACCTTCGTCTGATACGTTTTCTTTTGCTCTGTCTGATCACTCAGCTTCTTACGCCCAATCTCCTGTATTTCTACCCGACTGCCAGGTATTACATATTTTGAGAGCATGGTGTTCCTCCTGTCAGAATTTTTTTCCTGTCACAATATGGGAAAAGAAAGCTGCCATTCCTCTTTTGAGAACTTTCTGATTTAATTCTATGTTCATCAGCTTTGCCGCAATTGTCTCATAGGCAATTGATGATTTGGCCTGTGGAGTCTGTAAAGATACAGGCATCTGCTGCATCACTGCACGGGAAAGCTGACTATCCTGGGGCACTGCGCCCAGATAAGTAATGGGAATTTTCAGATATCTGCTCACCACTGCATTCAGCTTATTGAAAAGCGTCTGCCCCTCATTCTGCGAGTCCACTTTATTGGCAATCACTTTAATCTGAGATGCCTCACTCAGGAATCTGGGATGTCGGCTAAGTGCCTTTAAAAGAGAATAAGAGTCTGTAATAGAGGTAGGCTCCGGCGTGGTTACAAGAAGAATTTCTCCACTGGCAACCAAAAATTCCAAAACCGCATCCGATATTCCTGCTCCGGTATCTACGATAATAATATCAGCAATGGCATCCAACTCCGCAAGGTTTTGGATAATATAAACCAGATATTCTCTGCTCAGATTAGACAGCCCCGCAATCCCGGAGCCCCCCGATATGAACCCCACTTCCATAGGGCCCCATGTAATGATTTCCCGAATGTTCTTGCCCTGATAAATCAGATCACAGAGGTTATGTCTTGGCACCGTTCCAAACATAATTTCTATATTGGCAAGTCCAAAATCGGCATCCAGAATAATGACTCTCTGTCCCATCTTCCTGAACTGAATTGCAAGATTAATGGCTGTATTTGATTTTCCCACACCACCTTTGCCACTTGTAACCGTAATTACCCTTGCCAATGGTCTGTTATGGGTTGTTGCACCTGCTTTAATAATATTTCTTAACTGTTCAGCCTGATCCATGTGTTTTCCTCTTCAATCCCTAGTTTTCGCTTATCAGCTCCTTCTACCTCCCAAAAGCTGCTTGACCGTCTTTTGCGGATTAAAAGTCTCAATGTCGTCCGGCACATTCTGTCCACAGGTAACGTAGGAAAGAGATGCACCCGTATGAAGCTTAAGATTCAGCAAATTTCCCAGTGTAGTGGTTTCATCCAGTTTGGTAAAAATAAGTTTATATTCTGTCATTGCAGCATAGGTATCTGCAATACTGATCAAATCCCTGTACTTGGTAGTAGCACTCAGGACAAGAAATACTTCCTTTTCTGCCAGTCCATCCACCGAATGAATAAATCCATTCATTGCTTCCTTCTGAGCTTCATTCTGATGAGAATGTCCGGCTGTATCTACCAGGATGAAATCATAATCCTTAAAGTCCTTAAGGGACTGTTCTACTTCCTCCGTAGAATAAATTACGCGAAAAGGGACTTCCAGAATATTTGCATAAGTACGAAGCTGTTCTGCTGCTGCAATTCGGTAGGTATCTGCTGTAAGCAGTGCCACCTTTCTGCCTCCTTCTACACTGAATTTAGAAGCAATCTTCGCAATCGTAGTTGTTTTTCCCACTCCGGTAGGTCCCACAAAAAATACTACTTTAGGACCTTTTTCTGCCGGTGTAATTCCTATGGGCTTCCCAAACTTGAGTATCATCTTCTGATAAGTATTTGCCAGTGCATAGTCAAAGGGCATATTAGGCTTATTAATTCTTTCAATTTCGTCGATAATCTGGTTCGCATACTGCTCACTTACCTCATTCATCAGCATGGTGTTATAGAGCAGCTTCATAAAACGCTCCATTTCACTCTCCTCTTCTGATTCTATAGGTTCGCTTTTATTTTCCTCCGGCTTTTGCAGCTGCTGCTCCAATAAAGTATGCAGATTATCCAGCTTTTCTTCTATTGCACTGCTGTCTGCTCTTCCATCCTGCCTGTTTCCTTTTAAATCATCTTCCGGAATAATATCCTTAAGTGCATTGGTAATCGGAGTCTGCTTTTGCGCAAGTGCATCCACCAAAGGCTGTGGTTTGGGTTCTTCCTTTCGTGGGGCAGGAATACGCTCAGGCTCTTCCTCCAAGGCCACCGTAACTTCTACCTGCTGGGACATCAAAAAGCTGAACAGCCCTTTCCGTTTAACATTGCGGACATTCATAATCACCACATTGCTGCCCAGTTCTTTTTTTGCACTTTCTACTGCTTCTGCTTCTGTTTTTCCCTGAAATTTTTTGATTATCATGCTGTCACCATTCCTACAGACTGTAATTCAATATTGCTCTCTATTTCATTGTATGAAATCACAATTAAGTCCTTATAATAATCCTCTGTGAGACGTTTAAAATACATACGTACAATCGGAGATGTGATAATAATCGGATTTTTCCCCAGATTCTCCAATTTTGTAATTTCATTTCCTACAGATTTTACGATGGCCTTGGTCTTTTCCGGATCAAGTGTAAGGTAAGCGCCTGTTTCCGTCTGCTTCACACTTGCCATAATCTCCTGTTCAAGCTTAGGATCTAATGTTACCACGCTGGTCGTCTCATTTGCAGGAAAAAATTTGCTGGAAATCGCCCGCTTTAAGCTTTGTCTTACATATTCCGTAAGAATATCTGTGTCTCTGGTAGTTGAAGCATAATCTGCCAGCGTTTCAAATATGGTAAGCAAATCTCTGATAGAAATGCCCTCTTTTAAAAGATTCTGCAAAACCTTCTGGATTTCCCCCAAACCTAACAGCTTAGGTACAAGCTCATCTACCAGCGAAGGATTGCTTTCTTTCATATTGTTTACAAGGTTCTGCACATCCTGTCTTGTAAGCAGTTCAGAAATATACTGTCTGATAATCTCTGTCAGATGGGTCGCAATAATTGAAGGTGGATCTACAACCGTATAACCCATGCTCTCTGCTCTTTCACGCTGCCCTTCTGTAATCCATATTGCCGGCAGATGGAAGGAAGGTTCAAAGGTGGGGATACCCGTAATTTCTTCTTCCACATATCCCGGATTCATTGCCATATAATGGTCAAAAAGTATTTCCCCCT
>CAMBLS010000097.1 GCA_945868485.1 uncultured Lachnospiraceae bacterium
TGTCGATTGCCTCCGAACCACCTACAGTTACAATAACCTCATGGTCAGGATCATAAGTTATCCCCTGTGTTCTATTTATGTACTTGGCAATTTCTACCTTTAGTTCCTTTAAACCTGAATTTGAGGTATAAAACGTTCTCCCCTTTTCAAGAGAGTAAATTCCCTCATCCCTGATATGCCAAGGGGTGTCAAAATCAGGTTCACCTACTCCAAGAGAGATAGCATCCTCCATTTCATTTACAATATCAAAGAACTTACGAATGCCGGAGGGCTTGATTTGTACGATTTTATCTGATAACGGATTTCTCATGGTGTCACTTTCTCCCTTGTATCTTCATATTTTTTGGTTAGAATGGTTCCGTGGTCTTTATATTTCTTTAAGATAAAATGGGTTGCAGTGCTGAGCACGCCATCCAAAGTAGAAAGCTTATCAGATACAAAACTTGAAACCGACTTCAGTGACTTGCCATCCAGTATTACCATCAGGTCATAACCACCGGAAATCAAGTATACGCTGTTTACTTCAGGATACTTATAAATTCTCTCAGCAATATTATCATAGCCCTGTCCTCTCTGGGGGGTGATGCGTACCTCGATCAAGGCAGTCACCTTCTCAATGGAGGTCTTTTCCCAGTCGATCATAGTATGATAACCGCAGATAATTCCTTCCTCCTCCATCAGCTTTAATTCATTGGCAATATCAATCTCCTCTGCTCCCAAAATCACAGCCAGTTCTTTGATATCAATTCGACTGTTCTTTTCTATAATTGCTAAAATCTGTTCTCTCATGAAATAATCCTCCTAATTAAATGATATTTTATATATTTCATCCGGCTTGGTCGGCTCAATATACCTGATTTCATCCTGGTTGGTTACAATCTTGTCATTTCCACCTGTTGTTTTTCCAATGATTTCTGCAGGAATTCCCTGCTCTTCCAGAGCTCTGACCAGTCCATTTCCATCATCTGTTACCATAATCAGCATGCCTCCCGACAAAAGCTCATATGGGTTCAGCTCGAAGAACTCACAGATTTCTATGGTTTCCTGTTTCACCGGAATCTTTTTTAAATCAATATTCAGTCCAACGCCTAACTTCTGGGATAATTCCCACAATGCACCAAAAATTCCTCCGTTTCTTACATCATGCATTGCATAAACGCCGGACTTAAGCGCTATGGCGGCCTCAGACGCAATAGATAAATGTCCACCCTGCTCTTTCGCAAGCCGAATCAGACTAATGGGGTAGCGTTCAGCCAATTCCCTTTCTTTCTCCTCGGCTATTACTGCAGTTCCTTCCATCCCTATCCACTTGCTGACAACAATATCCATGCTATAGCTTCTGGCAGACGCTTTATGTGGCTGCACATGTATCACATTTTCACTTTGGGCAATTCCTACAGCAGTGGCTGTAATTACAGGCATATTCACACTTTTACTTACCTGTGTGTCTCCACCGAGAATCTGTACATGAAGCGCTTCACAGCACCTTTCTGCTTGCCTCATCAATTCCTTTAAAAGACTTTCCTCTGCCTCTGATGGCAAAGTAACTGCCAAGGTAACGCCCACCGGATTAGCGCCTGCTGCCGCAAGATTATTTACTGCTGCCATCACTGCCAGAGAAGCTACATTTCTGACTGGCAAAGCCACTGTCTGGGTGGCTACAGCAATCATTCCAAAAGCTTCTGCATTCTCTTCGGCAGAATCCCTCCATGACAAAAAGGCGCAGTCTTCTCCTACCCCTGCACCTTTTATTACTTCCTGTCTCTGATTGCTTATCTGCCTTAATACCGAACGCTTTAAAATGCTTTCAGATATTTTCCCTGTTTTCATTACTGCCCCTCTTCTTGTGATGCTGGTGCGGGAGCAGCTTCTGCCGGCACAGCTCCACCTTCTGGTGCAGGTGCTGTCGGTGCTGCTCCGCCTTCCGGTGTCTGAACTGCCGGAGGCGCCGCAGTTGCTGCAAGGGCTGCAGCTACATTTTTTACATGATCAATATTATTGGTTGACACCGCTGCCATGATTTCATTATATACATTAGGGTCACCTGTTGCAACACCTACCGTAGCCGTCCTGGGCGTTGCCTTATATGAACTGGAATTTACCATTTCTCGGCTTATTTCTTGTCCGTTCTCTGTCACTATCTTCCAGAGATTTGCTTTATATCCAATATGGGCGGACTGCACAGAAATTGAACCTACCGGAAGAGAACCATCTGTATAGATCACCTCTGTATCAGGATAAGTCTTACTGATCACTTCACTCTCATAGCGAACCTGACGGTTACTGTTTCTAGTCTCCATTCCATAGATAGTAAAACAGATTGTTTTATCATCTGTAGTATAGCCTTCTATATAAATGGGAGCCTCTGTATTATTAACAAACTTGAAATCTTTTCCTGCAGATTCAGCAATCGCTGCATCTGCGGAAGGATCCACGTAAGTTACGATCATAGAATGATTGTGTCTTTCCGTAACCTCTAATTCCGAGAGAAGTACAGCATTATAAAGGGTAGTAGAAACCTGACAAATGCCGCCGCCTAAACTGTCTACTACCTGACCATTCAGATAAGAGCCTGCCATATAGTACCCATTTGCCTGTGTAAAAGGTGAAACAGCATTATAAGTAGAGAATTCATCCCCCGGATAAAGCGTGGTGCCATTAATCAGCTGGCAACCATTACGTACATTGGCGCTTCTTGATGATCCTGATGTTTTAAAATTGGTAGTGAAGGTACCCAGCACATCCTTTACCTTACTAAGTTCTTCTTCACTTCCTCTAGAATTATCCTCTATGATTGCAAGCTTTAAAGAATTATCTTCCCGATCCCAGCTGTCATGGAAATAGTTAGAAATTAACTCTATGGAAGTTGCTTCATCAATGATCTGTCCATTCTGTCCCGAATTGATCACAAAATTTCCATCCACTCTGGTAAGTGTCGCGTCCATTGCCTCTTTATTATATACGGCACACTGCCCTGTTAAAATATTTTTTACCAACTCCCTGTCAATGTCAAATTCCAGCTTATACACTCTATTTTGATATTGCAAATCCTTTGTTGCCTTATATCTCTGAACAATATTTCCGGTTTTTCCAATATTAGCTGCTTCATCCAAAATGTCTTGGTTGCTCCAGGTAAGCCCCATGTCAGCCGGTGTAACCTGCACCTGATTTCCATCCACAGCAATTAGGGTGATGACCTTTCCCTGTATGCTCTCTACATAATCCTCTACCATAGCCTTCGCTTCCTGAAGAGTTTTGCCTTCCAGCGACATATCCTCAATAAAGATTCCTGCTAATATTTTATTTTCTTCTTCCTGCGCTCTGACCTGCATGCTCGGTAAAACGATGACTGCAAGAATCAGACCAAGACAGGCAAATCCTCTGATAAATTTTTTCATTTCAATCTCCATGCATACCACAAATTTTATTTATGATATTTGCCTTAATACATAAAAGATGCTATAGTTGGAATTACCATAGCAAGTACAAGTAGTACAATAATAATGGATGATATAATTTTTTTACTTTTTTTATTATAAAGATTAAACATGTTTCCTCCATCTTGAAGCATTCAAACTATTTTCTATTTGTACATCTTTGAAAGGATATTATATATGAAGTTCCCTTTTTTTGCAAGCTTTATAGTATTCTGCCTTTGGCTGGCATATAAACTCCATAAACAGCGTAATACAGAGGCAAAAGCCAACCAGGAATTCTGGGAAAGAGAATCCAAAGCGAACAGCACCCGCCGCAAATCTCTGGATGATTTAGAATATATCAAAATTCCTTTTGAAAGTCTGCCCATGGAAGTCATGAAGGATGATTCTGTAATCGCAGAATACCATGAAACATTGCAACAGCTCTCTACATCTCCAATCGTAAACTTTACCGGCATCAGCAATACAGATCTAAAGCTCATGTACGGTGCACCCAACATAGATCTTTTATCTCGCTACGACCAGAGCTATACTCTGCTTGTTCGTACTCTTCAGGAATGGGCAGAAGCTCTTTATGAGAAAGGATACGTGGACGAAGCATGTCTGATATTAGAATTCGCCATCTCAACCCGCACTGACATCAGCAGTTCTTATAAACTGCTTGCATCTATTTATAAGGACAAAGGGCAAACGGAAAAGATTCAAGATTTAATTCCTATTGCCCAAAATCTTAATTCCAGTCTCTCCGGACATATTGTGTCTACCCTTTCCCATATTTTAGAATGATTTTATCTGCCAATCGGCTTGCCTCATTTTTGGTAAGTGTATTGATATCATAGTCCAATAGTATTTTATGCTTTTCTGTCAGTTTGTATAACCGTTCTTTTTGTGCCTTGGTAGCAGGTGTCTCCCGTTTTACCCGGTAAATCAGTGGTTGAGGTTCAAAAACAGAACCTTCCCGAAATTCGCCAGACAGCTTCTGATATAGCAGCACCGTTGCTTCTGCATCATTGATTGCCCGATGAGCCTTGTGAGAAATCTTAAAATAACGGCATAGAGACTCCAAACTGCGGCTTTCCAAATCCATCAAAAAATGTCTTGCTATCTTTAATGTATCAATCCCCATCCCATTACTTTTTTCATCCAATAAGCGCAAATTGACTGCCGCCCGCTTAATAAAAGAATAATCAAAGATAAGATGATGACCCAGCAAAATATCTTCCCCTATAAATGCCAGCAATTCTGGCAATACTTCTTTCGGTGGGGGTGCATTCTTTAACATTTCATCCGAAATTCCTGTAAGCGAGGTAATTCTTTCTTCCAGCTTCCGCCCGGGACAGACCAACCTTTCATATCGGTCAACTATTTTACTCTCTCTTACCCTGACAGCTCCCACTTCAATGATCTTTTCTGTTTTGGGATTCAATCCCGTTGTTTCAATATCAATTGCAGTATAATTACTTTCCATCTTCCTATCCAAAAAGGAAGAACAGCTTCGCCATTCTTCCCTTCCATTTTCATTTATTTCCAAAACTTCTTTTTCTTGGTATCCTTTGTATCAGACTTTTCTGTCTGTACATTTTTGGCTGCATTGAGACTGTCTCCTGTTAAAGCGTCAAACTGCTTTAATAGCTCTTTTGCCTCATGAGATAATTTTTCAGGTGTTTGAACCACCAATGTCACATAATGGTCTCCACGTACCTCTTTATTTCTTAAAGTAGGCACACCTTTTCCTTTTAAGCGAACCTTCGTGTCTGTCTGGGTTCCCGGCTTCACTTCATATAGAACTTTACCATCTACTGTATCCACAACCACATCTCCACCCAACGCTGCTACTGCATAGGAAACAGGTACAGTGGAGTAGATATTATAATCCTGTCTTTGGAAAATGGGATGACGACCTACAATTACCTCAACAAGAAGATCGCCTCTGGGACCTCCATTTACACCGGGTTCTCCCTTATCTCTGATGCGGACACTCTGACCATTATCAATACCTGCTGGGATAGATACCTGAATTTTCTTACGGCTTGCAATAAATCCTGAGCCATGGCAGTCTGCACACTTTTCTTTAATTACCTTACCTGTACCATTACATTCCGGACAGGTCTGTACATTCCTCACTGTTCCGAAGAAGGATTGCTGGGTAAATACTACCTGACCTTTACCTCCACACTTTGAACAGGTTTCCGGACTTGTTCCGGGTTTTGCTCCGGTGCCATGACAGGTTTTACATTCGTCCTTTAATGTAAGCTCTATTTCCTTATCAACTCCAAATACAGCCTCCTCGAATGTAATTCTCACGCTGGTTCGAATATTGGCTCCCTTCATAGGACCATTGTTTCCGCGGCTTTTTCGTCCACCCCCGAAGAAATCACCGAATATATCACCGAATATATCACTGAAATCAGCGCTGTTAAAATCAAAACCGCCATATCCCCCAGCTCCTCCTTCAAATGCAGCATGGCCAAACTGGTCATACTGTCTTTTCTTCTCAGGATCGCTCAGTATGGCATATGCTTCAGATGCTTCCTTAAATTTTTTTTCGGCTTCTGCATCCCCTGGATTCATATCTGGATGATACTTCTTGGCAAGCGCCCTATATGCTTTTTTAATGGTGGCATCATCTGCGCTCTTATCAATTCCAAGAACTTCATAGTAGTCACGTTTCTGTTCTGCCATTGTTAAAATTCCTCCCATGCCTTCAACACACAACAAATGCCGCCACGCAAAGCGAGTCGGCTCTATTGCAGAAAGCTATCGTTTATCCAAGGCGGCATACTACAGCCGCCTTGAATGAACTCTTTCTCATGTTTTATACTTCTCTGTAGTCTCCATCTACTACATCATCTGCGGGGCCTGCGCCTGCGCCCATGTCAGGACCTGCACCTGCTCCCATATCCGGACCTGCTGCGCCGCCTGCCTGCTGCATGTTTTCATACATCTTTGTAAACAATGCCTGTGCGCTGGTAGTAAGTTTTTCTTTTGCTGCCTTGAGGGCATCAATATCGGAATCAGACATTTCCTGATCCTTGGTTCTTTCCAGAATATCCTTAACTGCCTGAACATCAGCTTCTACAGTTGCCTTTTCGGAAGCATCAATCTTATCACCCACTTCATTTAAAGCCTTTTCTGTCTGGAATACGAAGGAATCTGCTTCATTTCTTGCATCGATTGCTTCTTTTCTCTTCTTATCCTGAGCCTCAAATTCAGCTGCTTCCTTTACAGCCTTATCAATTTCATCATCAGACATGCTGGAGCCTGCTGTAATTGTAATATGCTGTTCCTTACCTGTTCCCAGATCCTTAGCGGAAACATTTACGATACCGTTTGCATCAATATCGAAGGTAACTTCAATCTGAGGTACACCACGCATTGCCGGAGGGATACCATCCAGTCTGAACTGTCCAAGAGACTTGTTATCCTTCGCAAACTGTCTTTCACCCTGTACTACATTGATATCAACTGCAGTCTGATTATCTGCTGCTGTTGAGAAGATCTGGCTCTTCTTGGTAGGAATTGTTGTATTTCTTTCGATTAGTCTGGTAGCAATACCACCCATTGTCTCAATAGACAGTGAAAGGGGAGTAACATCCAGAAGAAGGATTTCACCTGCACCTGCATCACCTGCTAATTTACCACCCTGAATGGAAGCGCCAAGTGCTACACATTCATCAGGATTCAGGCTCTTGCTGGGCTCTTTGCCTGTTAACTGTTTTACCTTATCCTGTACGGCAGGAATACGTGTAGAACCACCTACTAAAAGCACCTGACCTAGATCTGCATTGGTAAGACCTGCATCCTTCATTGCATTCTGAACAGGAATAGCAGTTCTCTCAACCAGGTCATGTGTCAATTCATCGAATTTTGCTCTGGTAAGGTTCATATCGAAGTGCTTAGGGCCTTCTGCTGTAGCTGTAATGAAAGGAAGGTTGATGTTTGTAGTAGTAGCAGAGGACAATTCCTTCTTTGCCTTTTCAGCTGCTTCCTTCAGTCTCTGAAGTGCCATCTTATCATTTGATAAATCAACGCCTTCTGCCTTCTTAAATTCATCAATCATCCACTGTGTCAACTTATTATCAAAATCATCACCACCAAGGCGTGTATCACCGTTGGTTGCCAGAACTTCAATGACACCGTCACCAATTTCGATAATGGATACATCAAATGTACCACCACCTAAGTCGTATACCATGATTTTCTGCTCTTTTTCATTATCAAGACCATATGCCAGAGCTGCTGCTGTAGGCTCGTTGATAATACGCTTTACATCCAGACCTGCAATCTTACCTGCATCCTTGGTCGCCTGACGCTGTGCGTCATTGAAGTATGCAGGAACAGTAATAACTGCCTCTGTTACCTTTTCTCCCAAGTAGCTTTCAGCATCTGCTTTCAGCTTCTGAAGAATCATGGCAGAAATCTGCTGAGGGGAATATTTCTTTCCGTCAATTGTACGTCCTCTGTCTGTACCCATATCTCTCTTGATGGAGGAAATGGTCTTTTCAGCATTGGTTACTGCCTGACGCTTTGCAGGCTCACCAATCAGTCTTTCTCCTGTTTTTGTAAATGCAACTACAGAGGGTGTTGTTCTTGCGCCTTCTGCATTTGCGATGACGGTGGGCTTACCACCTTCCATAACTGCAACGCAGCTGTTTGTTGTACCTAAGTCAATACCAATTATTTTACTCATAATAATCTCCTCCTGGAATATTTATTTTGTGATTCTGTTAAAAGTGATTGGTTTCTTTTTTTGTTAACTGACAACCGCTACCATACTGTGCCTTACCACGCTGTCTCTATAAGTATAGCCTTTCTGCAATTCCTGAGCAATAACACCGGATTCATATTCATCACTTTCTACCTGCATCACTGCATTGTGAAAGTCGGGATTAAATTCCTCTCCTATAGCAGGAATAGGCTTTACTTCCATTTTTTCAAGTTCCGAAATCAGCTGCTTATAAATCATTTCCATTCCTTCTGCAAATGGAGAACCCTTTTCTTCTTCGGGAACAGTTGCGAGACCTCTTTCAAAATTATCAACTACCGGAAGTATTTTTTCGATTACACTTTTCGCTCCGGTTTCAAACATTGCAGTTTTTTCTTTCTCAGTACGCTTCCTGAAATTATCAAATTCTGCCATCTGACGTTTGACCCGGTCTTCCAGCTCATTAATCTTTTCTTTTAAAGCATCCTGCTTTTTATCTGCTTTCAGCTTTTTCTTTGCTGCCTTTTTGTCTTCCTTGCTTTCTTCATTACCTGCGATAGGCTCTGCAGCCTCTTCCACAGGCTCCGCTTCATCATTCTTTATTTCTTCTGTATCCTGCGCAGTTTCCTCTGTCTCCAAATTCTCCTGCACATCCTTATTCATTTCCTCACTCATCAGCTTCATCCCTTTCTATTTCTATGTCTTATTCTTATATAATGCATCCAGCTGGTGGGTTATCGTCTTTAGAGTTCCCACCACCTTGTCATAATCCATTCGTTTTGGACCGATAATTCCTATGGTTCCGCGCATCCCTTCTCCCAGTTCATAGGTTGCCGTTACCACGCTACAATCCTTCATAGCCTGAATAGGAGTTTCATTTCCAATATATACCTGAATGCCTGTGCTGTTCTCATCTGCAAGAGAGTCCTGTACCAGTTCCGTCAACATCTGCTTTTCTTCAAAGGTGTTAATAATCTCACTGGCCTTCTGCTGATCCGCAAGTTCCGGATATTTAAAAATATTATTAGCGCCGCTGGTATAAATCTCCAGGTCTTCCTCTGCCTTAATTGAAGCTGCAATGGCATCTATTACATCTGCTATGATGCTGCTGTGTGCACCCGCCTGCTGTTTC
>CAMBLS010000098.1 GCA_945868485.1 uncultured Lachnospiraceae bacterium
TTTATCAATCTCATCAATCAGAAGAATTACCTGCTCCTCAGAATCAAAGGCCTCTCCCAGTTTTCCAAGCTTAATATAATGTGCAATGTCATCTACACCCTCTTCACCAAACTGACCATCATACAATCTTTGTATGGTATCATACATATAAAGTCCATCCTGTGCCTTAGTGGTGGACTTTATATTCCAGATAATCAGCTTCTTTCCAAGAGAATTGGCAACCGCCTCTGCCAGCATCGTTTTTCCTGTTCCCGGTTCCCCCTTGATTAAAAGTGGTTTTTGCAACGCAATTGCCACATTAACACTTGCCATCAGCTGTTCAGATGCTACATACTCTTGTGTACCCTTAAATTGTTGTTCGCTCATTTTTTAACCTTACCTTTCTAATATCCTGATAAAACTATCCAGCAATTCCAACTGTCTGTCCGATTACCACGGAATTTCCACGCTGTTCTGATACAGCTGTCTTAAATCGATATTCTCCACTTTTCTTTCACGAAGCATCAGCTCGCTAACTGCATCTGATGCCGGTGTCCCCTCAAAAAGGATCTTATTTACCTGCTCAATGATCGGCATACTTACGTTATGCTTCTGTGCCAATGCGTAACCTGCTCTGGCAGAATAAACTCCTTCAACTACCATCTTAACTTCTGCCATTGCTTCCTCCATGGTAGCTCCCTTTCCAATCAAAATACCTGCACGTCGGTTTCTGGAGTGCATGGACGCAAAGGTCACAATCAAGTCACCAATTCCTGTCAGCCCATAGAAGGTCTCTATTCTTCCACCCATACTGATTCCCAGTCTGGCAATCTCTGCAATTCCTCTCGTAATCAATGCCGCCTTAGTATTATCCCCATACCCAAGTCCGTCAGCCATACCTGCCGCAAGTGCCACCACATTCTTAAGGGCTGCACCAAGTTCAATTCCCATTACATCTGAACTGATGTAGACTCTAAATACCTTGCTCATAAATAAATTCTGCAGATATTCTGCCGTTTCCTTATCCTTTGAACCCACAACAATGGTGGTGGGAATTCCCTTTCCCACCTCTTCTGCATGAGATGGTCCAGACAGAACCGCCACATTGGCATTTGGAATTTCCTGTTCAATGATTTCAGAAAGGGTCATCAATGTTGTCTCTTCAATTCCCTTTGCCACATTTACAATTTTCTGTCCATCCTTAATAAAAGGTGCCATTTTCGCTGATGTGTTTCTGGTAAAGGGGGAAGGCACCGCCAGAACCAAAACATCCTTATCGGTGACAGCCGCCTCCAGATTGGTGGTAAATTCCATGTCATCCGGCAGAATGACCCCTGGAAGATTATCCTTATGTTCATGGTCATTCTTTAACATGGTAATTTCATCTTCCATGATAGACCACACAGTAACCTGATTTCCGTTATTGCTAAGAAGCTTTGCCAATGCACAGCCCCAGCTTCCTGCTCCGATGATTCCTACTTTTGACATGCTTTTTCTCTCCGGCTCCTTTATGATTGTTTATTTTTCTTTGTCAGGTAAGTCTTTCTTTCTTCTCCTCTGATCAGTCGTCCAATATTCTCACGATGTTTATAATATGCCAATATCGTAAGCAACGCAGTAATTATGTACATTTCATTCAAAATCGCCTGTGAAGTATGAAAAAATCCCATTTGTCCCATAACCACCATTTGTATCATAAGACCTGCATAAACCAACAATGATCCCAGAGAGACATAATGAGTAGTGAGAAATGCTCCAAAGAATAAAACCACACCTACTGGAATCAATGCAGGATGAAACGAAAGGATCAAACCTGCCGTTGCCGCAATCCCCTTTCCTCCCTTAAAATTCAGATAAAACGGAAAATTATGCCCTAAGATGGCGCCGGCAGCTGCGTAAAGCTTCAATAGATATATTTCATCAGGGTGTTTAGAGCCAAAAACTGCCCCACAGATAACAATTGCAAGAATACATTTAATAATATCCCCAGCAAGAACAATCAGCCCTGCCTTTGTGCCAAGCACCCTCAGGGTATTGGTGGTTCCGGCATTGCCACTTCCGTGCTCTCTGATATCAATTCCATGCATTTTCCCATAGATGAATGCTGTCTGAAACAGACCAAATAAATATCCGATTGCCACACAAATTAATCGCTCCATTCTATTTATTTTCCTTTCTTTCTCTTATGATAAATTTTAAGGGTGTTCCTTTAAAGCCAAAAGCTTCCCTGATTTTATTTTCAATATATCTGGTATATGAAAAATGCATCAACTCCTTGTCATTTACAAAAATAACAAAGGTAGGCGGTTTTACCCCCACCTGGGTAATGTAATACAGCCTCAGTCGTTTTCCTTTATCTGAAGGAGGCTGCTGAAGCGCTACTGCCTCACTCATAATTTCATTGAGAACACCTGTCGATACACGTAAAGCATGATTCTCACTTACCATATCAATTAAATCATAAAGCTTAGGAAGTCTCTGACCTGTCACTGCAGAAATAAAAGTGATTTCTGCATAAGGCATATAGGATAAAACTTCCCTGATCTTTGCAGTGTATTGATTTACCGTTTTGTTATTCTTTTCAATCGCATCCCACTTATTTACAGCAATGATAACGGCTTTTCCTCTTTCATGCGCAATACCGGCAATCTTTGCATCCTGCTCCGTTACCCCTTCCACTGCATCAATCAGCAGTATCACAATATCTGCCCTCTCTACCGCACTTACGGTACGGACGATCATGTAACGCTCCAGTTCTTCTTTAATCTTATTTTTACGCCTCAATCCTGCCGTATCAATAAAGATATATTCCTTGCCATTATGGGTAACCGGTGTGTCAACTGCATCTCTGGTAGTACCTGCAATATCCGAAACAATCAGTCGATTTTCACCAATCAGCCTGTTAATCAGAGAGGATTTTCCGACATTCGGCTTACCAACGATTGCCACTCGTATCTTATCATCCTCTTCTTCTATTTCTCCACCTTCACCAAAATAACTGATTACCTCATCCAACATATCGCCAAGCCCCATCTGATTAGACGCTGAAATAGGGTAAGGATCTCCAATTCCCAGATTATAAAACTCATAGGTGTCTGCCATATATTTTTCAAAATTATCCACTTTATTTACTACCAGCACTACCGGCTTATGGGAACGTCTGAGCATGTCTGCCACTTTAGCATCTGCATCTACAAGTCCCTGCTTCACATCTACCATAAAGATGATAACATCCGCAGTATCAATGGCGATCTGTGCCTGCTCACGCATCTGGGATAAAATGATATCCCGGCTATCCGGCTCAATCCCCCCTGTATCAATCAGGGTAAATGCCTTATCTAACCATGTAACATCCGCATAGATCCTATCCCTTGTAATTCCCGGTGTATCTTTTACAATTGAAATCTTCTGCCCCGCCAATGCATTAAACAGCGTGGACTTCCCAACATTGGGTCTACCCACCACTGCCACAATCGGCTTTCTGTTTTTACTCATGAATCTATTCCTCTCTTACGCTTCTCCTAAAATTGCATTTACAAAGTCATATCCGCTTGATTTTACAATATCTGTTTTTACTTGTAAAGTCCTTTCCATCTCCTCAAGCGTTATATCATCGAGGAAAATCTCTTCCCCACTTCTTAAAGTATTCTGAGGAAGCAAAAGCCTTTTTCCAAGCGCTTTCCCCTTAAGCTGTCCAATGATATCCTGACCTGTAAGCAACCCTGAAACAGTAATCATTTCTCCAAAAAAATGATTAACAATCTCATAAACATGAATGATAAGTCCAGGTATCAGTGTCATCATTTCTTCTGCCATTCTAAGTATATAAGGGTAAGCAAGTTTTCCTGTGACCATCGAAATTTCATCACAGTATCTTTCTGTAAGTTGGACTCTTCCGTCTCTAATACTTTTTTTCAATTCTGTTACAGCATCCTGAAACTCATCCAACATAAGTCTTATCATCCCCACTCCGTTTTCAAGCTGCAGATAACCATCATAATTCTCTGCGGATGGCAGTTCCCTTCCTGCAAGAATATACCATTCGTCACTGGCATGAACAAAATGAGTTCCATATTTGTCATAGATTTCTCTCTGAAATCCATGCAGTAACTCGATTACCTCTATCGCATCCTCACGGTTAAAGGGTTCTAATGGATAAAGCCCTTCCCGGTACTTGGAAAGTCCAACCGGTACGACAGATACACTTTCAAGAACAGGAAGATACTCTGTCAACTTTCTGATACTGAATTCCAGTTCTTTTCCATCATTTACGCCCTTGCAAAGTACAATCTGCCCATTCATGGTAATCCCTGCTTCATAGAGTCTGTCTACTTTCTTAAGTGCATCACCTGCAAAACGATTATTCAACATTATACATCTGAGATTGGGATTCATCGTCTGGAAAGAAATGTTGATGGGGGATAAATTGTATTTGATAATTCTGTCAATATCATGATCAGACATATTTGTCAGTGTCACGTAATTCCCTTGTAAAAAAGACAATCTAGAGTCATCATCTTTAAAATACAAGGTATCCCTCATCCCCTTTGGCATCTGATCAATAAAACAAAAAATACATTTATTATGACAGGAACGATATTCATCCATCAGCCCATTTTCAAATATAATGCCTATATCCTCGTCCTCATCCTTATCCACCTCGAACAGCCATTGATCTCCATTCGGTTTTTCAATTAAAATTTCTATATATTCATTTTCCTCATAATACTGATAGTCAAAAATATCATCTATTTCTTCATTATTAATTGTAAGAAGTCTGTCACCAGGTTCTATCTCAAGCTCCATGGCAATACTTCCTTCAACTACATCTTTGATTAAATGTCCGTGTTGCTTTTTGCTATTCATTGACTTATTCCTTAAAAGCTCTATTATTTGCTATATGACTCTATTCTACTAGAATTTCCTTGACGTGTCACTAGCATAATGTTATAAAATAAAGTGATGTTTTACTATAATAACATTCTGGAGGTTATCATGCCTAATTTACATGAACTTGAGGCTGCCATTCCGGTTGCTCCTCTCAAACTTGTAGTTATGGACTCTGCTGTAAGACTTGGAAACAGCGTTAATAATTATCTTGTTAATTTTAGAAGAGACGTAAAAAATATTGCAAAAAAAGATCCTGCTTTTGAGGGCTACGTATCCGATAATTATATTCTGGATGCTGCCTGCTATCGTTTTGGAAGCGGTGAAGGGAAAGCCGTCATTTCCGAATCTGTCAGAGGTAAGGATCTTTTTATTCTGGTGGATGTATGTAATCATAGTATTTCTTATACCATGAATGGCTATACCAATTACAAATCTCCTGATGACCATTATCAGGATTTGAAGCGAATTATTTCCGCTGTAAATGGAAAAGCACACCGTATCAATGTCATCATGCCCTTTTTATATGAAGGTCGTCAACACAAGCGAAATGGGCGTGAATCTCTAGACTGCGCCTATGCAATTGAAGAGCTCAGCAATATGGGTGTAAGCAACTTCATTACCTTTGACGCACATGACCCCAGAGTTCAGAATGCAGAACCCCTACGTGGATTTGATAATTTCATTCCCCCTTATCAGTTTATCCGTGCATTGCTCGCTACAGAAGAGGGACTATTAATTGATAAGGATCATCTGATTGTAATCAGCCCTGATGAAGGTGCTCTTGACCGTGCAGTTTACTTCGCCAATGTATTAGGTGTTGATACTGGCATGTTCTATAAGCGCAGAGATTATTCCACAATTGTAAATGGTAAAAATCCTATTGTTGCACATGAATTTTTAGGAGACAATATTGATGGTAAAGATGTGATCATTATTGATGATATGATTTCTTCTGGTGGCAGCATGCTTGATACTGCCAAACAGCTAAAAGCCATGAATGCAAAACACGTTTATATCTGTTGTACCTTTGGTCTGTTTACTGATGGGCTGGAACGCTTTGATGAAGCTTATGAGAAATGCTATTTTGACAAGGTAGTAACCACTAACCTGACCTATCAGCTTCCAGAATTGAAATCACGTCCTTATTATGTAGAAGCAGACATGAGTAAGTTTTTGGCATCTATTATCGATTTCATGAACCATGACTCTTCCATGTCAAATGTATACACACCTACAGAAAAAATTCATGAAATTCTCGCCAAATACAATAACCGGGAAATGGAATATCCTTTAAGTGAATAATTGTGAAAGGGTCTGATGCAGAAAACACCAGACCCTTCTTTTTTATTTCTCATTTTCAAGTAATGGGAAAACCAGATTAACCTTAAACAAATCTCCATCCATCACGATCTCAAATTTACCCTTTTGTGCTTCTGTTAGATTTTTGGCAATTGACAGACCAAGTCCACTGCCCTCCGTGGATCTGGATTCATCTCCTCTGATAAATCTTTCTGTCAGTTCATCAGGATTTACTTTAAGAGGCTGCGCTGAAATATTCTTAATCGAGAGTGAAACCTGTCTCCCGGTTTCCTTATTCTCTATCATTGCTACCTCAATGTAAACTCTGGTTCCAGGAAGTGCATATTTAAAAATATTGTTAAATAAATTTTCTATCACACGCCAGATTCTTCTACTGTCCGCTTCAATACAAATGCTGCCTTTTGGTGCATGAACAACAGGTGTCAACGATTTTTCCTCAAATTTCTCCGAAAACTCTCCTATGGTCTGATTCAAAAGTTCAATCAGATTAATCTTCTCCCATGAAAGTACAATATTACCGGAGGATATTTTGGATGCTTCTACCAAATCATCCGTCAACTGTTTTAGTCTCTGTGATTTTGCATCCAACACTTCAATATACTCTCTTACCTTGGAATCCTGAACATTTTCACGTTTAATCAGATCTACATAGTTAATTATTGAGGTTAGAGGAGTCTTAATATCATGAGAAACATTGGTTATCAAATCTGCCTTCAACCGTTCATCCCTCATACTAGTTTCTACCGCATTTTTCACACTGTCTCCAATGCTGTTAACTGCCTTTGCAAGAACCAGATTGTCTCCATGCATACCATTCTCTTCTACCTTATGATCCAGATTACCTTCCCGAATCAATTCAATTCCTTCTAATATCAACTGTCTTGACAGTGCAGAACGATAAAGAATCCATCCCACTGCACCATCTGCCATTATTAATAAAATCAATGCCAGTAGAAAGCCTCTGATTCCAAATTCAAAACCGGTAAGCAAAATTGTTCCTATGTTAACTGCCACAAACAGTACAAATGGAATCCAGACTCTTAAAATAACAGTAGAATGATCATAAAAATATAAAATACACTTTTTGATCCAAAGACACATGCTTATTATAAGGCTGTTCTTCCAAATTGTTTTCGCTTTAATTCTTCGGATAAAACTGTAGTAAAAGAATGAAAACATCATGCTGACAAGAAGCGCAAAGGCTCCTGTTCCAATCAACAATGAAAAATCATCCATAACCTTCCACACATGACTAATTGCTATTGAAACACACCAAAAAATAACAAATCCTGCAACACCTGCCAATAACATCATGACTTCCGTTGGAATTCGATCTTCTCTGTGAAGCCGAATAACTATCTCACCTGTTTCCTTTTTATGAGTTTCTCCTTCGTGCATGGTAAGAATAACCAATAAGATAAGATAAACAATTACACAAACCAGCCCTGTTACCGTATATTGCCAAACATAAGGCACATAGCTTCTGAATTCATTTTTCCCCTGATTAAAGGCATCCATTGCCGGATATGCTGTCCTTACACCAATCATAATCTGGGTATCCTCAGGATATGCATATTCATAGCCATTCAAAATATAACGCAATGTGGCTTCTTCTATCATTGTATTGGTATCAAACTGCATACTCATTGGATCATAATATACATATTTTCCACACTTCTGTTTCAGTTCACTGATCAGCGCCGCTGTTTGGGTCTGTTCTGTATCTAAATTCGTAAAAATCTGAGTATCATCCCCTACCGTTCTTTTAATAAAATAAACGATATTGGTTTTTTCTGCGGCATAGTAGTCCTTATATTTTAAATATTCTGTGTAATTAATGTTTAAATCCTCAGCTGCCTTTTTTACATTTGCACAGAGTTCATAATATTCTTCCCAATTAGACACATAATTCTCTATATCTTTTCCTTCCGCTGTATGATACCTGTTGTTCAGAATATTTGCATTAGCATCCTCTCTTTCAACATCTCCTCTTTCCAACAAATTACCTGAAACATCAACTACACGTGTTGCTTTTGAAAGATCTGAATTCATATAGCTTATCGTTCCGCCACTGTAATTTTTAAGGTCAATCATTGTAACAACCCGGCTGTCACTCAGGAAATCCTTCACTTCTTCGCCTGACATATGGACATCCTCATATTGAAAACCATACTGCGCCCACTTAATCAAATCATCCAGATAATAGTTTGCAGTAATGTATTCTGAGGGTACACCATTATAGCGGTTTACAAATGCAGTCACATCTATTTTCTTTTTGGCATCAAACTTCCCATCTGTCTCCAGCTGTCCTCTGATGGCTCCATAACAGATAATATCTGAAATACTGTCGCCCAGCAGGGAGTTAAACATCAACGAATCCTCAAAGGAAGTCTCCTGATTCTCGTTACTCAAATGAAACACTTTAGTCTCATCCTTGGTATCAACAAATACATAAGAGCCAAGAATGACCGATACCAGATTAACCACTGCAATCACCAGACACAAGTGCTGAAGCATACATAGTATTGTAGTGCCTCTGCCTGTCTTCCTTCTCTTTTTATTTTTTTTATCTTTTATTTCTTCCGTCTGCTCCTGTTGCTGCATTATTTGTTCTTCCATATGTCTGCTCCTATTGTTTTTCAATCTTATATCCAACGCCCCAGACCACCTTTAGATATCTTGGTTCCTTGGGATTGATTTCAATTTTTTCTCTGATGTGCCTGATATGAACCGCCACAGTATTGTCTGCCCCAATGGCTTCCTCATTCCAGATGCTTTCGTAAATCTGGTCAATAGAAAACACCTTGCCCTGATTTTTCACCAGGAGCAAAAGAATATTGTATTCGATAGGGGTCAGTCTTACACTCTCTCCGTCCACTGTCACTTCCTTGGTGTCATCATTAATGCACAATCCCCCCGCTGTAAACAATGCATTATTCTCCACGTTCAGATTTCCTAACTGGGTATATCTTCGAAGGTTTGATTTAACCCTTGCAACAAGCTCTAATGGATTAAAGGCTTGGTCACATAATCATCTGCCCCTATATTCAGTCCTAAAATCTTATCT
>CAMBLS010000099.1 GCA_945868485.1 uncultured Lachnospiraceae bacterium
GAATCTGCTTCTCTGCTTTTTCGTAATGTTGTTTTCTATGTCATCGGTGGATGCGCAGAAGTTTGAATTGCTGGCAGCGTCCTTTAATCAGACTTTCAGTATTTTTTCGGCGGGTGCAACCGCTATCGGAGATGGAGTCTTGATTAGTAATGGTGTCAGCCAACTGAATGAATTAGACCAGTATATTAACAGTACCGGACGGGATTCAGATGGAAATACGATACCCGAGAATCTGGAAAGTGCAAGTGAAATGATGGAGGAAGCGAAGCTGGAAGCCTCTGAGGAGATGGCAGAAAAGATAGAGGAAGCTTTGAAAGAAAAGAATCTGGATAAGGAAGTGGATATTGAGTTTACATCCCAATATGTACAGCTTACTTTAAACGGTGCCATCCTGTTTGATTCAGGAAAGGTGGAGATTAAAAAAGAAGCACTGCCTTTGATGAATCAGCTTGGCATTATCCTTCAAAGATTTAGTGAGGGGACTATTGAAATAGAAGGCCACACAGATAATGTACCTATGTCCGGTGCAAAATATTCCAACAATGATGAGTTGAGTAACGGACGAGCTTTATCGGTATTTTATTATCTGAAAGAAAATACCACCTTAGATGTAAGTAGAATTAAGCATTCAGGAAGAGGTGAATATGTTCCCATTGCGGATAATTCTACGGAAGAGGGAAGAGCCAGAAACAGAAGAGTAGAAATAAAAATATATAATTCTTTAAGCTCCTATTAATGAAGAAAGGTTGTACCTGTTATGAAGAAAAACCTGATTTCAATTGTAATACTGGCATTGTTGATTGTAAATATTGTGTTGACTTCCATTATGATGTTTAGTGTAATGAGTACTAATAAAAAGACGGCGGCACTTGTTGGAGATGTTGCAGCAGCAATCAGCCTTGAACTTGGCACAGGAGAAGGTGGAGAGGAAGAGGCGGCAGTCATTGTATCCATGGCAGATACGATTCCTTATACCATTGCCGATTTGACCATTCCCCTTAGAAAGGATGCGGAAGGTGATGGCAAGAACCATTTCGCTATGGTGTCAGTAACTTTATCCATAAACAGCAAACACGATGATTATAAAACCTACGGAGATCTGAGTACCAGAGAGGATTTGATCAAGGGACAGATTAATGAGGTAATCAGTCAATATACCATGGAGCAGGCAAGCGAAAATCAAAAGGCAATCGAAGATGAAATTCTTTCCAGAATACAGGCAATGTTTGATTCAGACTTTATTTTTGATGTTTCATTAAGCAGCACCCTCTATCAGTAGACACCACAGACTGACGAATTCATTGACAGAAGATTACGGCAGAAGCGAAGGAGGTGAAAACTCGTGGGTGAGGTATTATCTCAAAATGAGATAGACAATTTGCTTGCAGCCCTAAGAAATGGTGAATTGGACGTAGAGCAAATGCAGGAGTCGGGAGACAGACAGGTTAAGGATTATGACTTTAAGCGACCTGCGAAGTTTTCCAAGGAGCATTTAAGAACTCTGGAAATTATATATGAACATTACGGAAGATTGATTTCAACCAATCTACCGCTTTATTTAAGGAAAAACATACAGGTTACAGTGGCCAGTTCTGAAACAGTAACATTTTCGGAATTTACCAATGCACTTTCCAATCCGGTTATACTAGGCATTGTAGATTTTCAACCGTTAACCGGAAATATCATTATAGAGTTATCACCCAATCTTGGTTTTGCAATGATAGACCGAATGTTGGGAGGCCAGGGAGTTCCCCTGGAAAAGAACAGAGATTTTTCGGAAATTGAAATGATCATTCTACAAAAACTGATGGTCGTTTGTATGCAGCTGATGCGGGAGCCATGGAGAAATGTGTTGGACATTAATCCTATGATGGAAAGAATTGAGACAAATGCACAGTTCGCCCAGGTAATTGCTCCAAGCGATATGATTGCAATTGTATCCATGAATGTAAAAATCGGGGATGCAGAAGGTTTTATGAACATTTGTCTGCCATATTTCACATTGGAAGACGTAATGGATAAGTTGAATACCAAATACTGGTTCTCAACGATGCAAAAAGATGATAGAATAGATTATGAGGAGCACATCGAATCGCTCATAAAGAGAATTGATGTACCAATAAAGGCAATTCTTGGCAAAAGTCAGGTATCGGTCAGTGATTTCCTGAGTTTGCAGCAGGGAGACATTATAAAGCTGGATGCAAGAGTTGATTCGGAACTGGATGTGTTTGTGGGGAATATCAGGAAATTCAAAGCACTTCCAGGTTCCAACAAGGACAATTATGCTGTCCGTGTTACATCCGTGATCAGAGAGGAGGAATAGGGCATGGACGGAATGCTATCACAAGACGAAATAAATGCGCTGCTTGCCGGCATGGACTTGTCCGGTGATTCGGATGTATCACAGCCTGCGGCATCGGAGCCGGAGAGTAATGGCCCTATAGACGAGAGCTTGATTACAGCTGATGAGAGAGATGCCATTGGTGAAATTGCCAACATCAGCATGGGATCATCAGCAACTACGCTATACTCTCTGGTAAACAGGAAGGTTAATATTACAACACCGGTTGTCACGCTGTCTGACTGGAATGAAGTTGTAGGTCACTATGAGCGACCTTGTGTATTTATTCAGATTCGTTATACTGCGGGGTTGGATGGCTCCAATATCATGGTACTGAAGGAACATGATGTTAAAGTAATTACAGACCTTATGATGGGCGGCGATGGCAGTAACATAGATGGGGAATTGGGAGAATTGCATTTAAGTGCAATCTCAGAGGCTATGAACCAGATGATGGGTTCTGCGGCAACTTCTATGTCTACCATGCTGGGAAAGATGATAGATATCAGTCCTCCGGAAGCAAGTCTGGTGGATTTAAATGAACTAAAAAAAGGTGGAGATATTGCAGCATTTTTGGAAGGCACTTTTGTAAAAATTGCTTTTCGAATGCAGATAGATGATTTAGTTGACAGCACTATCATGCAGCTTTATCCTATTGACTTTGCAAGGAGTCTGTATGATATATTTATGTCGACGCAAATGCCGGAAGAACCGGCAGCTCCCGAGCCGGAGCCTTATACACCGCCGACAGTGGACATGCCATCCGGACAGCCTGATATGTCCCAGATGAATATGGGGATGGGCGGTCCTCAGATGGATATGGGAATGTCCCAGATGAATATGGGAATGCCTCAGATGGGTATGAATGGAATGCCGGGAATGGGGATGCCCCAGATGAACATGGGAATGCCTCAGATGGGCATGGGCGGAATGCCGGGAATGGGAATGCCTCAGATGAACATGGGAATGCCCCAGATGAATCCGCAGAGTATGAATATTCAGCCGGCACAGTTTCAGAGTTTTAACCAGGATATGAGCGCTATGGCCGGACAGGAGAATATCGGACTGATTAAGGACGTGCCCCTTGAGGTTACAGTAGAGCTCGGCAGAACCAAGAAATCCATAGCAGAAATATTGGACTTCGCACCGGGAACCATCATTGAACTTGATAAGATTGCCGGTGAACCTATAGATGTACTTGTAAATGGTAAATTTGTAGCAAAGGGCGAAGTTGTAGTAATTGAAGAAAGTTTTGGCGTCCGTGTAACTGAAATAATTAAGTAAAAGGTAGGAGAGAGAATATGGCGAAAAATATTTTGATTGTTGATGATGCAGCATTTATGCGTATGATGATTAAGGACATTCTTACAAAGAATGGGTACAATGTAATAGGGGAGGCAGAAAATGGTGCAAAGGCTTTTGAGAAGTATAATGAATTAAAGCCCGATTTGGTACTTATGGACATTACAATGCCGGAAGTTGACGGTATTGCTGCACTTAAAAAGATTAAGGGTTCAGATCCCAATGCTACAGTTATCATGTGTTCAGCAATGGGTCAGCAGGCTATGGTTATTGAATCCATTCAGGCAGGTGCTAAGGATTTCATTGTAAAACCCTTCCAGCCTGACCGTGTTTTGGAAGCGGTAAAGAAGGTAGTCGGTTAATATGCTCCTTTCAGTTACAACAAGGACGGATAGTTATCTTCAGTTTATAACTGTACTTATTCTTTTTGTTTTTGTGCTTGCGATTACTCATCTGGTTACCAAATGGATAGCCAATTATCAAAAGGGCAGGGGCAGTACTGGAAATCTTGAGGTAATTGAAACCTGTAAAATTACTTCGAATAAATATATTCAGATTGTAAGAGCCGGAGAAAAGTATCTGGTAATTGCTGTAGGAAAAGACGAAGTACATATGCTTTCAGAGATTTCTGAGGATCAATTGAAATTTCATGAAAGTGTAACAGAACAGGTGGATTTTGCGTCTGTTTTTGACAAGGTGAAGAAATTTAGAGAGAAAGACTAAAGGATAAGTCAATTAATAATTATGAAAAAAAGTTTTGCCGCAAAAAAAATAATAAAGATAATATGCCTGCTGATGACGGTAGGCATATTGTGTATTATTCCCCGGTTAGACGTAGAGGCGACTGCTGATACGAACCTGACGGGTGAGACAGACATAAGAACAAATATTGAAGAACCGGGTAGCGCCCAGTCGCAGGAAGATTTATCAGAACTGAATATTGCAAATAACCTGACTGTTACCTATAACGATGGCAACGGGCAGGTAAATGGAACATTGCGGATTCTGCTGACACTTACGATGATTGCATTGGCACCTACTCTGCTGATTATGCTCACATCGTTCACCAGAGTAATCATTGTTCTTCATTTTACCAGAGCAGCTTTAAATACCCAAACAGCGCCACCAAATCAGGTACTGATTGGGTTAGCTTTGTTTTTGACCTATTTCATTATGCAACCAACCATTACACAGGTTTATCAGGAAGCAATTGTACCCTTTGAGGAGGGAACCATAACTCAGGAGGAATTCTTTGATGCAGGAATTGAACCGTTCCGCCAGTTCATGTATGGGCAGACCCAGACGAAGGATGTAAGAGTGTTTATGGACATCAGCGGACAGGAGTGGGATGGATCATTGGAGGGAATTCCTCTTGCCGTGTTGATTCCCAGCTTTATTATTGGTGAACTCAGACAGGCATTTATTATAGGGTTTCTGATCTATATTCCGTTCATTGTAATTGACATGGTGGTATCCTCCACCCTTATGAGTATGGGTATGATGATGTTGCCGCCTACAACCATTTCCATGCCTTTTAAGATTCTTCTGTTTGTGTTGGCTGATGGATGGAATTTAATTATCGTCAATCTGGTTAAAACCTTTTAGATATGGCAGCAAGAGATGGAGAGGATGTGAAAGAGCATGACAATAGATGAGGTTACAGCTATTGCCAGTACAGCATTATTTTTGGTTATTAAGGTATCAGCGCCGGTTTTGCTGGTATCTCTGATAGTGGGGCTTGTCGTCAGTATTTTTCAGACAGTTACATCAATTCAGGAACAGACTCTTACCTTTGTACCTAAGATTATTGCAGTTTTTCTTGCATTGATTGTTCTGGGCAACTGGATGCTTACGGAAATGTCGGGCTTTATGACAACTCTGTGGTCTGACTTTAGTTATTATGTCAGGTAGTGTATTATGCTTGATTATACTTTTACGTATGCAAATTTAGAATATTTTTTACTGATACTGGTAAGAGTCGCCAGCTTTGTGTTTGTGGCTCCTTTTTTCAGTATGAGTAACACGCCGAGAAGTGTGAGGATTGGTCTCAGTTTTTTCGTATCCCTTCTGCTTTATCAGGCAGTACCCCGTCAGACAATAGAATATAATACGCTGATGGGATATTCCATAATCGTGATGAAGGAGGTTCTGACAGGACTTTTGATTGGTTTTGCAGCAAACCTGTGTACCACTGTGGTGTCCTTTGCAGGACATATTGCGGATATGGAAATGGGGCTTTCCATGGCAAGTATGATGGATCCCACTACAAAGGAAACTTCTACGATTACAGGGATTTATTATAATTATATGGTTCTGCTCATGCTGATGATTTCGGGAATGCACAGATATCTTCTGAAGGCACTGGCAGAAACCTACACTTTGATTCCAATTAATGGAGCAATTTTTCGAGCAGACGCAATGTTAGATTCTTTGCTGGAGTTTATGGCGAATTATATTATCATTGGTTTTCGAATCTGTCTGCCTATTTTTGCGGTAATGATTATACTAAATGCGGTGCTTGGTGTTCTTGCCAAGGTTTCTCCCCAGCTTAACATGTTTGCTGTAGGTATTCAGATGAAGGTGTTGGTGGGAATTAGTATTCTTTTTTTATCAACGGCAATGCTTCCTGGAGCGGCAGATTTTATTTATAGCCAGATGAAACATATGGTGGTTTCCTTTACGGAGGCTATCATGCCATAGCTTTATAAGTCTTGGAACAGGCAGGTATGGATGGAGGATAGCAGATTGAAAGAACAATATAATTTGATGCTGCAATATAATCTGCAGTTCTTCGCAAAAGACGGTCCAGGTGGCGAAAAGACAGAAGAACCTACCTCCAAAAAGCTTGAAGATGCCCGCAAAGAGGGGCAGGTTGCAAAAAGCAAGGAAATTGCAAATGCATTTAGTATCCTTGCATTGTTTCTTGTATTGAAGATTTACATAGGAAGCATGGGAACCAGGTTTATAGAATGTTTCAGTGCTGTTTACAACCAGATTCCAAGTGCAATCAAAATGTATGATGGTTTTCTTCCGGTGGCGTCCCTACAAGTGATTATCCGAAGCATGATGGTTCAGTTGATCATCATCATAGCACCGATTCTGTTGATTGCGGTTGTGGTAGCCTTTGTTTGTGATGTTGTGCAGGTAAAATGGAAGCCTACGACCAAGCCCCTTCAGCCGAAGTTTAATAAGCTAAATCCCATTAAAGGTTTTGGAAGAATTTTTTCAGCAAACTCACTGGTAGAGCTGATTAAATCAATTGCAAAGCTGGCAGTGATTGGATATATGGTTTACTCTTATTTAAAGGGAAGAGTGGGACAGATTTATCTTTTATATGATATCACGCTTAACCAGGCAATTGGGTTAATTGGTGAGATTGTGATTGATCTGGGTATCAGGATTGCAGCAGTATATATGGTGATTGCAGCCCTTGACTTTGCTTATCAGAAATGGAAGTTCAAGGAAGATATGAAGATGACCAAGCAGGAAGTAAAAGATGAGTATAAGAACCAGGAAGGTGATCCTCAGGTAAAGGGCAAGCAGAAACAGCGTATGAGAGAGGCATCCATGCGGCGTATGATGCAGCAGCTGCCGGAAGCAGATGTGGTTATTACCAACCCTACCCATTATGCGGTGGCAATCAAATATGACCCTGATAAATATGACGCTCCTTATGTGCTGGCTAAAGGAGAAGATTATCTGGCACAGAGGATTAAGGATGTTGCAAGAGAAAATAATATTGAGATTGTAGAAAATAAGCCTTTGGCCAGAATGCTTTATGCAAACGTAGATATCGGCGGACTTGTGCCTCCGGAATTATATCAGGCAGTAGCAGAGGTGCTGGCATTTGTATATCATGCTAAAGGTAAGGCATAAGAAAAAAACTGCAGGAAAGGAGAATGGGCATGAAAAAAGCGGATATTGGTGTTGCGGCATATGTTCTTGCAGCATTTATCATGATGATTGTGCCTATTCCAAATTGGCTTTTGGATATTCTGCTTGCCTGCAACATTGCAATCGCCTTTACCATTCTTTTTGGAACCATGTTTTCTCAGGAAGTGTTGGATATGTCTTTTTATCCTACCATCCTCCTATTTACAACCATATTCAGAATTGCACTGAATATTTCATCTACCAGGCTGATCTTAACCACAGGTGATCCTGGAGAGGTGGTTGCAACCTTCGGAAATTATGTTGGTGGCGGTGATTTGATTGTCGGTGCAATTGTATTCATTATCCTGTTGTTGGTACAGTTTATGGTTATCAACAAGGGTTCTGAGAGAGTGGCAGAAGTAACTGCAAGATTTACCCTGGATGCTATGCCTGGTAAACAGATGGCAATCGATGCAGATTTAAATACCGGTGCGATTACAGATGCGGAGGCAAAAAAACGTCGTGATAAGATACAGGAAGAAGCTAACTTCTTTGGTTCCATGGATGGTGCGGTAAAGTATGTAAAAGGAGATGCCACAGCGGGACTTGTGATTACTGCAGTAAATATAGTGGGTGGTATTGCCATGGGGGTTCTTAGAATGAACCTCGACTTTGGTGCTGCACTGAACAAATATGTAATTCTTACCATTGGTGATGGTCTGGTAAGTCAGATTCCCTCCCTTTTAATTTCTCTGTCAACAGGTATTCTGGTTACCAAGGGGTCAAAAGATGCAGATTTTGGTTCCGTGCTGATCAGCCAGCTTTTTGGTATTCCCAAGGTACTTTATATTGTGGGCGCTATTATCGCCGGACTGGGAGTGATTACGCCGCTGCCGTCCATCGTTTTTTTGGCGTTGGGATTGATATTTATTGTTACAGGCAGGATGATTGCAGGTACCATTGAAACTGCGCAAATAGAGGGAGAAGTGAATGCGGAAGAAGCGGCTGCGGAGGAAATCAGGCAGCCGGAAAATGTCAACAGCCTGCTTCAGGTGGATCCCATCGAGCTGGAATTTGGTTATGGAATTATCCCTCTTGCTGATGTCAATCAGGGAGGCGATCTTCTTGATCGTGTAGTAATGATCAGAAGGCAGATTGCGTTAGAACTGGGTACGGTTGTTCCGATTATCCGTCTTAGAGATAATATCCAGTTAAATCCCAATCAATATATTATTAAGATAAAGGGAATACAGGTCAGTGAGGGAGAAATTCTTTTTGATCATTATATGGCAATGAATCCGGGGTATGTGGAAGAGGAAATAACGGGTATTCCAACCTTTGAGCCTTCTTTCCATCTGCCTGCAATCTGGATTACGGAGGGGCAGCGTGAAAGAGCGGAGAGCATGGGATATACTGTTGTTGATCCTCCTTCCATCATTGCAACCCATCTGACAGAGATTATAAGGCAGTATATTTCAGAACTACTCACAAGGCAGGATGTACAGAACCTTGTAAACAATTTAAAGGAAACCAATCCTTCTCTGGTAGACGAACTTGTACCCAAGCTGCTGGGTCTTGGCGAAATTCAGAAGGTTTTACAAAATCTCTTAAAGGAAGGTCTTTCTATCAGAGATTTACTTACGATTTTTGAGACATTGGCAGATTATGCATCAACTACCAGAGATACGGATATTCTTACGGAATATGTAAGA
>CAMBLS010000100.1 GCA_945868485.1 uncultured Lachnospiraceae bacterium
GTTTAGCATTATAATGAAAGGAGAAAACTTTATATGCCTGAAACCACCATAAGGAGAAACTTCAAGGATTGGTTGTTCCGTCACTTATTTAATAATAAGGAAGATTTATTAATGCTCTATAATGCCATTAACCATTCCAGCTATCGTGATCCTTCTCTTTTAGAAATTACCACAATTGACGATGTTCTCTATATGAGCATTAAAAATGACGTTTCCTTTTTACTTGGTACTATGATGAACCTTTATGAAGCACAATCTACTTATAACCCTAATATGCCTCTCCGCGGTATGTTCTATTTTTCCAGACTTTATTCAGGATATGTAAAAACACGAAAGCTAAATATTTATTCCTCTACATTGCTTTCCTTGCCGGCACCACGATATATTGTATTCTATAATGGAGCACAGGAAGAACCGGAACGTTTCTTTCTCAGACTTTCAGATTCTTATGTTGAACATTCTGACACACCACCTTGTCTTGAATGTATAGCCACAGTCATAAACATTAATTTAGGGCATAATAGCGAACTAATGAAAAATTGCAGAAAACTCTATGAATACTCTTATTTCATAGAAAAAGTCAGAGAACATTTACAGAAAGGTATATCCCTTGAGCATGCCATAGACTCTTCTATTGACATCTGCATCGAACAAGATATTCTTTCCATATTTTTAACCAAGCATCGCGAGGAGGTTCAACAAATGATTTTATCTGAATTTGATGAAGAATTTCATATTAACTGGGAAAAACGAATCAGCTACATGCAAGGTCGCTCTGATAGCATTCTCGAACTACTATCTGAATTAGGTAACATACCCGAAGCATTGAGGATACATATCACCAAGGAAGAGGATGTCGATCTCCTCAAAGCATGGACTAAAGCTGCTGCGCAGGCATCCTCCATACAGGAATTTCAATCTCTTACCGGACTGTAAACACTCGAATATCGGGCTACCATTAGTGAATTAGTTTTTTCTCGGTTGAGCAAGCAAGGAAATCTCCATCTCAAACTTCTCATGGAAGCCTTTTTGAAGTTCTCTTTGTGCAAAATTAGACCCCGGCTATCTTAAGATTCACTCAGATAGCCGGGGCTTCTTAACTTAAATTTATTGCATATCATTTCAACTAGTAAACAACTGCGTAATTTCCAAATACATTAGCACGGACTGTAATGGTATTCGGGTTAGTGTCCATATCGTTATAGGTCACAACATTTTTACTTGGATCAATGCAGACCACAGAAAATTGGCGGTTTGCACTTCTTGCGCTCTGCGGAACGCCGATCAGAAGTTCAACCGGAGTTCCGGTTTGACGAACCTTATTGATTACGCCCTTCTTGGTAATGGTATACATATCTGCGGTAAGATATGCCACAACCTTCTTGTTTGCTGCTACTGCCACGTCGTTCAGTGCCTGATTGGTCTTCTTGTTTAAACAGTCACTCATGTACAGAACGACATTGGTTCCTGCCTTCACTTCCTCATTTGACAGACCTACTGCAGAATAAACATCCTTTTTCTGTGTTACGACCGCAACACCTTCTACACTTTCAACATTGTAAACACCACCTATAGAAGAAACAGCCTTCTCTCCTCCCGGAAGCTGTACTATGTTTGCAGGTGCCTTTTCCTTAGTACTGGCCTCTTTTTGAACAACGATTTCCACCTTTTTCTCTTCTTTTTTCTCTTCTTTTTTCTCTTCTTTTTTCTCAGGTTCTGGATTATACTGAGGAGTTCCTTGCTTCTTTATAATTGTATACGTTGAAAACTGATTTGTTGGGAATGATAAAACACCAGTAGCAGCATTGAATGTCGCATTCAATTCAGTTAATGTACCATTATGATCACGTACAATACTATAGGTTTCATTTGCACCAAGATTATTTCCATCCACTTTTACGCCTAGAGTAATATCATTCTCAAATTCGCTAATATTCCTTGTCCAGTTCTGTCCATCTATTCCTTTGCTTACAACATTGTCAAGAGTTATATCAACAGAACCGACTTTTGTAGCATCAGCTACAACGCTTGTCACATCTCTTGTGTAGGAAACATTATCTGTTAATGTAAGACTCAAATTACCACTGCTTGCTGCATTATTTCCATTCGCTATTGTAACATCCGAAATGACATTGCTAGAATCATTGATTATATCGCTCGCTTCTTTAAATGCTCCGCCAAAATGCATATTCCCCTGAATATTATATAAGCTAAATTGACTTACCGTATTGTCATCCGGCACCAGCTGTTGGTCATTAATAACTGCACTTTTTAACTGATATCCATAATCCGGAATCAGTCTGACAACTATATCATCACCTTTTTTCAGAGCAACCATTGTGCTCATTGCATTTGGATCATATGAAATATCTACAAATTCTCCATTTCTAGTAACAGATACAATCTCAACTTTAGCATGATCTACAAATGCAGCTGGGTCATTAAACTTTTCTTGAGCTTCTTGTTCACTGTAAGCCCATACAATTGTCACATCATTACTCGCGCCTGTTGTAAAACTTATCGTGTAATTTTGATTTTCCGTTTTATCAACTGTAAAATAGTACCAACCTTCATTATCCTGTGGAATTTCTTGCGCAACACCATTAATAGAAACAGAATTAAATGCTTTACCAAACTCAACACAAAATCCTATTTGATACCTTCCTTTTGTAGAATCTACTTCTCCAGTAGCGGATGCTTTATCAGCACTAAGTTGAAAATCACGCCCATCAACACGAACTCCTTGAATATCATCAAGTTTATCTCCTGAAAGAGAAATTGTAGCCGGCACAGCATGCTCCACTGGATTCTCGCCGGACGGAGTATTATCCTCCCTAAATTCTACCTTCACCTCACACAGATTGGTACTCTCAGAAACAGCAATATCATGTCCATTTTCACTTATTGCAGCCTCCTTAGCATCAGACACCTCCGCTCCATCAACGTACATACTATAATTACCAACCTGACAATTTGTTCCCGGTTTTACTTTAATTTTCATCTTCGTAATTCCTTCCGGGAAAGAAATTGTTGTGCTTAAACTTGTTCCAACCTCACCTAAGGATTCATTACCCTTAAAAAACTCATAAGATACAGTACCGGTTGCAGAATCCTGATTTGTTATATCGATTTTAAGTCCTACGAAACTGTCAGGCTCTTCTGCCTCCGCTTTCAGACTGCCATATCCTAGCACGGTCAAAACAACCAGCGCAAAGCAGAGAAGCTTGGCAATTAATTTGTTTCCTTTTTTCATTTTTCTTCCTTCCTCCTTCATCTTTTCCTTACTTGTTTTATCATTTGATGTATTTCTCTATCCATTTACAATTCCTGTTCCACCACAGGTCATGCAGTTTTTATTTCCCTGACAAACAGGACAAAGATGCGTCAATTTTCCCTGACAGTGGGTACACAGCTTGGACGGTGCACCGTGGCATGCATCACAAGTCTGCTGTCCTGTACCATTGCAGAACTTGCAGGGTGCTGTACTCTCCGGTTTCGGCTGGCCGGTCTGGTTTGCCGGGTCTGCCGGATTTGCTGCATCCGCAGGTGCTGCCGGAGCGGCGGCTTCCTTACCGGAGCCTTTGCAGTGGTGGCACGGGATGACTGTTGTTCCCTTGCAGACTCCACAGGATTCGTATCCGGTCTGATTACATGCCTTGCAGTTTACAATCGTAGTTCCGTTGCATTCACTACATATAATACCTGTGCCGTTACAATCGGGACACACATTAGATGCCACTTTTTCTGCTTTCGGTTGTTCCTCCATCTCTGGAGCGTTCGTTGCTTTCGGTATCTCCTCTTTTACCGGAGCTGTTGTTGCCTTTGGAGTCTCTTCCACCCTCGGAGCCTCTGTTACCTCCGGTGTTGCGTTCACCTCCAGAGTTTCTTTTGCTTCCGGCATCTCTTCTCCACTCTTCTCTTCCAACCTTTCCGAAGCTGCATCTGTACTGTTCCCGCAGGCTGTTACAGTTAATCCCAGCATACAGAACATTAGAACTCCTGCTATAGTGCATTTAAACTTACTCATTCATTTTCCTCCTCCCCAAACAAACTACTCTCAAACGAAAGATCTGTTACGAAAATATAAGTTATTTTTCCACAAACAGATATTTCATTCAAGTTTACATTTATCTCATTTTTTCTCATTCCATGCATAATAAAGCTGTATCAGCCCAATTCTCGACTTAGTTTCCGTCTTTTCATTCAGGGATGCAATATGACGATAAAGGGCGGCACGGGATATAAACAATTCTTCTGCCAGTTCCTGCATATTATCATCCGATGTGAGCAAACGTCTCAAGACAGCCTGTTCCCTGTTTGTCAAAGAAAACTTTTCACAAAAAGCGGAAAACTTCTCACTTTCTTCTTCCTCTTCTGACTCCTTTGCCTGTTCTTCAGCTTCATCCCTGAACCGTCCCGAATACAGGAAGGTAGTTACACTGATTGCTGCAAAAAGAACAATCGCCACAATAATAATTACCATGCTGTTTCCCGACTCAATCAGTGCAACCGACCAAGAACCGATCAAAACAGCGCAGAGATTATTTGTAATTCTTCCAAGTCCTGCCCATAACTCTGGAAACTTCATGTAGCATGAAATCTCCATAAATCCTGTGGAAAAGAACACCACAAAAAATCCAGCAGAAAGATAAAATGCAATCAACCCCGCCATAAACGGACCACCAAACTCAATAACAACTACGCAGATTGTTGATAAAAGAGTAATGCAGTACATGATGATATACATATAACGCCGCTCTTTCCAATCAAATATAACCCCTGCTGCCAATCCGCTTAATGCAAGCAAAAGCCTTGGCCACTGCCCAATGTCCATCTGTCCTGCTGCATGAACAAGTGTTACCGCATTATCTAATGTGGCAAAAATGCATGTCATAAGCACAACATTCACAATTAAAATTCCTCCGGCAATCCCAGGGTGCCCCACAATCTGCCGTCCTCTTTTCTCACTGTCCTGCAGGCACATTAACGGTTCATCCCGGTCAATTCCCATAAGGAGAAATACTCCAGCTGCCAGAGAAAAAGAAAGAACAACAGGCTCAACAATTTCATTATCAATAAAATTATTATTTATAAATTGAAGTAATATCCCTGCAGCATAAGCTATCCCTACCGTCTTGGCAAGATTTCCATCCTCCTTAAGCATATATGCTGCTGTATAATGCACCGCACCATATGCCATTCCAAGTAACAGGAACAGTACGCACCCCGATGCCAGCGTTATTTCATTCGATATGTGCCGTGACACAATAAAAAGACAGATAATACAGATGATAGTAATTCCAAAAACTCCCGGATACTTTATCCAGTTTTTCGCCCACTTACTCACTGCAGCGTAAAGAAAAAAGCCGACTGCACTTACACCAAGAATCTGGCTCTGTGCAATCACAACTCCACTTGCATCTGTTGTATATGCCATCATATTATCAAACAGGTATTCTGACCCCAGGAAAATAAAATTAAACAGTGCCAGAACTGCGATAATCTTTATCTGCACTTTCCTCATATCTCTTCCTCTTTATGTCAGTCACATTTTATCTCAAGCCTTGTTTTTATTATATACAAATGTCTCATACAATCAAGTTGACAAACATCTCACATTGCGTATTTACAAGGTTTATCGCCCCTTTTACCACATATTACCATTATTGCAAAAGGAAAGCAAAAAGAAATATTTATACCGATAAAAAAGGACATGAAACAAAATCTGTTCCATGCCCTTTCTTTTGGTCCATCAATTTTTCATGCACTAATCTTCATATCCGTTAGGATTATTACTCTGCCATCTCCATGCATCTTCACACATTTCTCTGATACCATACTGTGCTTCCCAACCCAACTCTCTCTTTGCCTTAGACGGGTCTGCATAGCAGGTTGCAATATCACCGGAACGTCTTTCTTTAATCACATAAGGAACTTTCACACCTGTGGCAGCCTCGAAATTCTTTACCATATCGAGAACACTGTAACCCACACCTGTTCCCAGATTATAAATACAAAGCCCTGCCTTCTCTTCAATTTTCTTAAGCGCTTTCACATGTCCGTTAGCAAGATCTACCACATGGATATAATCTCTCACACCTGTTCCATCAGGAGTATCATAATCATCACCAAAGATTCCCAATTCTTTCAGCTTGCCTACTGCAACCTGTGTAATATAGGGCATCAGATTATTAGGGATTCCATTAGGATTCTCTCCGATTGTTCCACTCTTGTGGGCTCCGATAGGGTTGAAGTACCGAAGGAGAATAATATTCCATTCAGGGTCTGCCTTCTGCATGTCTGATAAAACCTGCTCCAGCATAGATTTCGTCCAGCCATAAGGATTGGTGCACTGTCCCTTAGGACACTCCTCAGTAATCGGAATCACGGCAGGATCACCATAAACGGTTGCAGAAGATGAGAAGATCATATTCTTAACACCATGCTGACGCATTACATCTACCAGTGTCAATGTGCCTGCAATATTGTTTTCATAGTATTCCCAAGGCTTCTGTACAGACTCGCCTACCGCCTTTAATCCTGCAAAGTGAATACAGGAATCGATTTTTTCTTTCTCAAAAATTTCATTCAGCGCTTCTCTATCCAGAATATCTGCTTTATAGAATTTAACAGGCTTTCCGGTAATTTTTTCTACTCTTTCAAGACTCTTTTCGCTGGAATTACTCAAATTATCTAATACGACTACATCATAACCTACATTTTGTAACTCTACCACTGTGTGACTGCCGATATATCCGGCTCCGCCTGTAACCAAAATTGCCATGTGCTTACCTCCATAAATATCCTTCATTTGTTCTATTATTTAGTGATTCTTATCTAGTTACTATTTTAAGCTTATTATAACACTATTCACAAGATAATAATGTTATCCAAACCTGTCAAAATGTTAAATAAGCGTTTTATAGTTCTATGCCATTTTCTTTGCAAAGCTTTCTTGCACTTTCCACAGAATCCACACCGGTTGCATTCTTGATTGGTGCAAACTCTTTGTTTCTTTCTACTTCATAAGGCAGACAGCTGTCCATTTCATGAATCATGTCAAGTACCAGTTGCTCAAACTTATATCCATTAGGTTTTTCGGGCTTTATCTTTTCTCCCTTTTCATTCAGATAGGGAATTTTCTTTTCTACAATGTGAAGCGGTAAATTCCTCTCACGGATTTTTTCCAAGTCATCCACTTTAAACAGATAGTTCAAAATAACGCCAAAATAATAAGCTGGATCCCCATTTTCATCTTTTGCATTCATCAGTTCATCTGTCAGTTCATAATATTCTATGATGGACGGTCTTCCATCTTCAAGACATACCACTCCGACTTTCTCATCCGGTGCACACTTGCGCACTACCTTGGCACCTGCAGCACAGTTATTTGCAACAACCGCACCTACGAAACAAGGGTCCGCAATTCTCTGCAACACATTGTCCACCGCAAACACATTCAACCACTCTACACCATCTGCCATCGCTTTCTGTGCCACTCCCCACTTATACATGGAGCTGAACCATCCTCCATTTCCATTGGGAGAGGTTGAAATCTTCCACTTTTCCTCCATGTAAACTTTACCCTCATAATCACTGGCAGGTGCCATCTCCTGCATAAAGAAGGCTACATAGTCACTCTTATACCCAAAGTAATCATGTTCTTTCAAAAAGTTCACAGTTGCATTATGATTTTTGTCACTGGTCATTACGTAGAGGGGAACCCATGTATCTGTCAGTTTTACCACGTCCATAAGATTTTCTATCAGACGTTGAAAAATATATACCTGTTTCGTAATTCCGATGTTGTACATCCCCTTTGGATCATCTGAACCTAAGCGAGTACCCATTCCCCCTGCTAGAAGTACCGCTCCTACCTTTCCCTTTTTAATCGTTTCAATACCAATTGCCTTAAATTCTGCTTCTTTTTCCTTAATTTCTGAAATCTGCATTGCCGCTAATGGGGTAATTTTCCCCTTTGCATTTTCTTCTTTTTGATTCTTAAGGGAGTTAAGAATTGAGAAATCAGTCATATCAACCTGTGCAAGCAGCATTTCCTTTTGCTCCTCTGAAAGTTCCTCATAGTAACTCAGTATATGTTCCTGACCTGCTTCTTTAAGCTTTCGTACTGCCTGTTCATAATTCATATTTTTCTCCATTCTGCCACCTTGGTTGAAGTGGCTCAATTATTTCATACTATAAAACAGCTGTTTTGGCCTTCCCTTTTTCCGTATACAGGGCATTATCCGCACGGTTAAGAAGATCTTCAAACTCATCATATTTGGAAACTCTCGACGCAATCCCCACGCTGCAGCAAAGCGGCTGTTCCATATATGTTATTTCTTCTGTCAACTTTTGCACCATTTCATCAACATGGGTCTGTGCTCCTCGGATTGACTCATCAATTAAAAAAATCACAAATTTTACTCCGCCAAACCGAGAAAGAATTCCCTTTCCTGCAAAACAGCTTTCTATGATTCTTGTTGTGTCCTTCAATATTTCATCGCCCGTTACATACCCACATGCATCATTGATTCTCTTAAAGTCATCCAAATTCACTATGATAAGTTGGGCTTCTCTGGTAGGATTTTCTTTCATCCATCTGGTTATTTTCTCTGTGGCTGCCCCCTCATTATAAAAACCCGTAAGAAAATCCGTTTCTACTCTGTGAATCATCTCCTGTCGTTCTGTAGTCAGCTGATGTACATTCTGTATTCTTCCAAGGACACTCAGCACCTTCCCATCCTTGTCTGTTATACTTGAATAATAGGTTCTGTGCCACTGGAATTCTCCACCTGAAACTTTACTTAAGTATTCCATCTCTCCCCGCATAGGTACAGTAGATGCCTCCTCAAGTATATCCATAAATTTTTTCAGGTGATCAGGATGTACCAGCGGTGAAATTTCCACATATTTATGGTAATCCTCAATCACCTTTCTCTCCTTATTATCCGGAAAATTATAGTTAAAAATCATTACGTCCTCATCCGGCTTATATTCAAACAGCAATGCGGATGTAGTTTCTACCAGTATCTGATAACGTTCTCTAATCAGTTTAACCTCATTTTCCAGTGCCTTAATCCGTTCCTCGTATTCCGTTTTTTCATTCGCATTTCCCCTTTAGCTTGTGTACGTCTACATCTCGCTCCCTATATACATATTA
>CAMBLS010000101.1 GCA_945868485.1 uncultured Lachnospiraceae bacterium
TAGGAATTGCAGCGTTTGTAGTATTCTACCTTGTATTCCGTTTTGCAATTCTGAAATTCGATCTGAAGACACCTGGTAGAGAAGATGATGAAGAAGATGAAAAGAAAGTAGTTCTTGCAAATGATAACTTTACAGAAGTAGCTTCCATTATTTTGGAAGGTCTTGGTGGAAAAGACAATGTTACCAGCATTGATAACTGCATTACAAGACTTCGTCTTGAAATCAAAGACTATACATTAGTAAATGAGAAGAAGATCAAGTCTGCAGGTGTATCAGGCGTTATCAGACCCAGCAAGAACGCTGTTCAGGTAGTTGTTGGAACTAAGGTTCAGTTTGTTGCAGATGAATTTAAAAAGCTTTGCAAATAATAAAATAAATCAATAACATAGAAATTTAATCCCTTTTAAATGGACTTAGGGAGCTGTCTTGGACAAATTTGTCTTGGCAGCTCCCTCCGTTTTTTCGACAAACCCGATACTTTAACAAGGAGGATTTATGACAATAGAAAAGGTTTTGGAGATGGCAGGAATTCCGCTGATGGTATTTGCTGTATGTACTTACTATGGAATACGTTTGATAGTATCGCGAGATATTGGTCCGATACAAAACAAGAGTAAAAGAATTATAAAAAATGAAAAAGAATATGCACTTGAGGCGGGAAGACTGATACTTTTTTATGGAGCAGCCACATTAGCAATGGCGATTTTGCTTTTGATTAATGTTTATGTTGCAGTGGCTGAAATTGTAATTTGCACTATAATCATGGGATTGCTTTGGAAAAAAATGAATAAGAAATATAGCATATAGAATAGGTGTGCTGTTGAAGGCTGGGAAGCTTTCAACAGCCGTATTATCAGGAATGGACATTTTCAGACAGTGACTTAATGGAAGCAGCATATTCTGAAGGACTCATTCCGGTTATTTTTTTAAATTGCCTTGAAAAATAGTGAATAGAAGCATAGCCCAAATTATCTGCAATTTGGGTAAAATTCATGTGGCGGTTACGAATCATCTGCTTTGCCGCCGAAATTTTCATATTAGAAAAATAATCAATAGGACCACAATTTGCGTGCTGTTTGAAGATTTTCTGTAAAATAGAGCGACTGACAAGATTGTCATGGCAAATTTGGTCAATGCTCATTTGAGAATTCATATTTTCTTCCATATAGGCAACAATCTTGTTAAAAAGCTCGTCAGCGGCCTTGTTCTGAAAAGTTTGTGTGCAAGGAGATACAGGGGTTTCTACGTCATAAGTGCGCTTTAAATGCACCAACACCTGTTGCAGATACATTTTGATTAGTTGTTCGCTGGCAAATGGAGGGCATTCTTTTCTGGTCAGCTTTTCGCAGTAAGGATCATCTAAACGGCAGGAAAAGGTTTCCCTTGCTTCCTTGATAATCTGTGCTAACAGAGTTTGCTCTGTCTGACCGACACGCAGTATCTTATTTTTGAAAAAATCCATAGCAGGAGATGTGCATTCAAAAGCAATCACAACCAGATTAGGTGCGATTATATTGTTCGCTTTGACATTATGGAATTCGTTTGGCTTGTGGAAAATGATATCACCTTTATTTAAAGTGTAGGTAGTAGTATCTGCAACTACATTGACAGCACCCTTATCAACACATAGAAATTCCCAAAAGTCATGGGACTCCCCTTCAAAGGAAAAATCACTCATGTATTCAAAATAGTGTATGGATACAATGTTGTCTATTATGATTTCCTGGTTAAGCGTAATGCTTTCGTAAGCCATGTCTTTCCTCTCTGTGCGCTGGTTTCCATATGAAAGCCATATGCATTCACAAAATAATCACCTAAGAAAATTATACTATGTTTTTAATGAGAAAAAAAGAAAAATAATAATTATGTAAAAAAAAACCAATAATGTGCAAATTGGTAGAATTTTACATAAATATAGAGAAAAATGGTGAACAAAAGTATAAAAATAAGAATAAATCGTACAAATCAATTTAGCAAAAACTAACATATAATTAATACACAACAAAAGCAAAACCGTCATTTTGACGGATTGAAAATTTGCAATAAGGGAGGAATACAGATGAAAAGAAAAGTATTAAGCGTATTACTTAGTGTAACAATGCTGGCATCACTTTTGACAGGATGTGGTTCTTCAAGCAGCAGTACAGAACAGGCACCTGAAGCAGCTAAAGAAGAAACAGCTGCTGCAGCAACAGAAGAAGCTGCTACAGAAGCACCGGAAGGAACTTTAGTTTATTGGTCCATGTGGGAAGCAACAGAACCTCAGGGACAGGCAATTAAGGAAGCAGTTGATGCTTACAGCGCAGAAACAGGCATTCCAGTACAGGTGGAATTTAAAGGACGTACAGGTATCCGTGAAGGTCTTGAACCTGCTTTAGCAGCTGGACAGCAGATTGACTTATTCGATGAAGATATTGACCGTGTTAACTCAGCATTTGGCAAGTACTTAATGGATCTGGAAGAGCTTTCAGCATCAAATGATTATGAAGCAACAGCAAATGCAGGTTTAATGCAGGCATGTCGTGACGCTGGTGGCGGAACATTAAAATCTATTCCTTATCAGCCTAACGTATTTGCATTCTTCTACAATCAGGATCTGTTTGATCAGGCAGGTATTACAGCAGTTCCTACAACATGGAGCGAATTCCTGGATGTTTGCCAGAAGTTAAAAGATGCAGGTATTACACCTATGACTATGGATGATGCATATGCAACATGTCTGATTGGTTATCACCTTGGAAGACTTGTAGGTGAAGATGGTGTTCGTGCAATCGTAACTGAAGGAAAGTGGGATGATCCTGCTGTAGCTCAGATGGCAAAAGATTTTGAAGAGCTTGCATCAAAAGGTTACTTCTCAGAATTAGTTGGATCAAACGTATGGCCTGCAGGTCAGAACAGTGAATTGGCAGTTGGTGATGCTGCTATGTATCTGAATGGCTCATGGCTTCCTAACGAAGTAAAGGATATCGCAGGAGAAGATTTCAACTGGGGATGCTTCGCATATCCTGCTTTAGATGGCGGTAAGACAGGCACAGAGTCAAACAACTTTGGAGCACAGGTATATGGTATCAATAAAGATTCCAAGATGGGCGCTGAAGCATTTGGACTTATCATGAAGATTACAAAGGGAGAATATGACCAGAAACTTTCTGAAATGTCAATTGGTATCCCTGCAGATTCCACCAACTCAGAATGGCCTTCACTTGTAGCATGTGCTAAGCCCGTTATGGATGGAAGCACAAATCGTTACACATGGGCAGTAGGCGTTGAAGCAAATGAAGATATGACACCTATTATCAAAGAAAACTTTATCAAACTGATTGCAGGAAGCTGCACAGCTGATGAGTTTGTACAGACAATGCAGGATGCTGCAAAATAAAAAATAGTACCATACAGATATACGGCGGCATAGCCCAGCGTTGCCGCCGTATTGTTTATATATTGAGAGAAGGAAGTGGTATTTTGAAAAAAAACAAACCGATGATTATTTTATTCCTGACACCGGCAGTCTTATTCTTTCTTGTGGTATTCTTATATCCAATTTTAAGGACAATACTGATGAGCTTTTTCCACATTACATCAATTACAGATGGAATAGGAGAGTGGACATTCAGGGGACTTTCTAATTACATAAATTTATTCCAGACGAGCCTGTTCAGACAGTCCTGCTGGAACCTGTTCCGTATATGGTTATACGGTGGAATTATTGTCTTGTCACTTTCATTACTTTTTGGTGTTATTTTGACAAGTGGCATCCGTTTTAAAAAGGTATTTCGTGCGATTATTTATCTGCCGAATATTGTTAGTGCAGTAGCACTTGCAACTATGTGGTTGCAATATGTATATAGCCCTAAATTTGGTCTTTTAAAGAGCTTCTTCACAGCACTTCATTTGGATTCACTGGCAAAGATCCAGTGGCTGGATAATGACCATAAGTTTTATGCGCTGTTGTTTGCATATTGTTTTGGTATGGTTGGTTATCACATGCTGATATGGTGCAGTGGTATTGAACGCATTAGTCCTGAATATTATGAGGCTGCAACGATTGATGGAGCGGGAAAGTTTGCACAGTTCCGCTTTATTACACGCCCTCTGCTTAAAGGTGTGTTTAAGACAAATGTTACAATGTGGACTGTAACATCCATGGCATTCTTTGTTTGGTCACAGCTGTTCTCAACTGTAACTGCAGATACACAGACAATCGTTCCCACCTCTTATCTGTATATAAAAATGTTTGGTGCGGGAAATACCGTAACAGACAGAGATGCCGGAGTAAGTGCTGCAATCGGTGTTATCCTTGCACTTGTAGTTGTTCTGGTATTTACAGCATGTAATAAATTGATTAAAGATGACGATCTGGAATTTTAAGGAGGAGGAAAAGTTATGGAAAAACCAAAGGTTAAAAAGGTTAACTGGAAAAAGGAACTTAGACTCGCTCCGGGATATATTATTCTGCTTCTTTGGGTGTTATTTACATTTGTGCTGTTAGGTTGGGTTTTTGGAGCCAGCCTTTCCACAACACCGGAGATATTTAAGGGTAATGCTTTAAAATTCGAAAGCGGTCTTCATTTTGAGAACTATGCAAAAGCATGGAGCGGTTCAAATGTATCAGAATTCTTCGTGAATTCCCTTGTGTATGCAACAATTTCATGTGTTGTACTGATTTTGGTGTGCGCACCGGCAGCATATGTATTGTCCAGATATACATTTAAGTTAAATAAATTAATTCAGACAGGATTTGCTTCAGCAATGGGAGTTCCTGCAGTTATGGTTATTCTTCCGCTGTTTAGTATGATTGCAAGCATGGGTATTTTGAATAACGTTACTTTGAACCGTATTACTCTTGTACTTCTGTATATAGGAATCAATGTGCCATATACAACAATTTTCCTGATGACATTCTTCAGTAATATTTCCAGAACTTATGAGGAAGCAGCAGCGATTGATGGATGCCCTCCTATGAAAACTTTCTGGAAGATTATGTTCCCGATGGCGCAGACAGGTCTTGTTACGGTAACAATATTTAACTTCATTAATGTATGGAATGAGTATTTCTTATCTCTGATTTTTGCAAGCTCAGATAAACTCCGTTCAGTAGCAGTAGGCTTGTATGGAATGATTAACTCCATGAAGTATACCGGTGACTGGGCAGGTATGTTTGCAGCAGTAGTAATTGTGTTCCTGCCTACATTTATCCTTTATATTTTCCTGTCAGAGAAGATTATTGGTGGTGTAACAGGCGGTATCAAGGGTTAAAAATATGTAATTGAGGAAGGAGATGTGGTCTCAGAATGAAAAAACCGGTATTGGTTATTATGGCTGCCGGAATGGGTAGCCGTTATGGAGGACTAAAACAAATTGATCCGGTAGATGCAGATGGACATATTATTATGGATTTTTCCCTGTATGACGCCAAAAAAGCCGGATTTGAGAAGGTAATTTTTATAATTAAAAAGGAAAACGAACAGGAATTTAAAGAGGTAATTGGAAATCGTATGTCCAAGTACATGGAAGTAGAGTATGTATTCCAGGATTTAACGGCAATTCCTGAACCCTTTACTGTGCCCGAGGGACGTCAGAAACCGTGGGGTACGGGTCATGCAGTGTTGAGCTGTTATGATGTGATTGATGGTCCGTTCGTAGTCATAAACGCAGATGATTATTATGGAAGCCATGTATTTAAGCTTTTATATGACTATCTTGTAAGCCATGAGGATGACGACAAGTATAGATATGCTATGGCTGGTTATATAATCGAAAATACACTGACTGAAAATGGTCATGTGGCAAGAGGAGTCTGCGAAATTGACACAGAGGGAAATCTGGTCGGATTGAGGGAAAGAACCAGAATTGAGAAAAAGGAATTTGGAACAGCTTATACAGAGGACGATGGAGTGACATGGAATGTGATTCCGCCGGGAAGCACCGTTTCTATGAATATGTGGGGATTCAGCAAAAGCCTTTTGAAGGAACTGAAAGAGCGTTTCCCACAGTTCTTAGAGCAGGGAATTAAAGAAAACCCATTAAAGTGTGAATATTTCCTGCCTAATGTGGTAGGAGATCTGGTGACAGAGGGCAAGGCAAGTGTAGCCGTGTTGAAATCAACAGATCGCTGGTATGGTGTTACATATAAAGAAGACAAGGAGAATGTTGTGGCAGCAATCCAGGGATTGAAGGATGCCGGATGTTATCCTGCTAAGGTGTGGGAGGAATAAAATGGGAAGAGAAGAAGTATGCAGTAAAAGGGCAGAAGCGGTAGAAAACTTCGACTTTGGCGGAAAAGTAATCAGTATAGAAGAATATGGTAACGGTCATATTAATGATACGTATCTGCTGAAGGTTGATACCGGAAACGGAACCGAAGGCAAAGTGATTCTGCAGAGAATGAACCATGAAATATTTAAACAGCCGATAGAGCTGATGGAAAATGTTTTGAATGTGACTTCTTATCTGCGCAAGAAAATTATTGAAGAGGGTGGAGATCCTAATAGAGAAACCCTTAATGTCTATACTGCAAAGGATGGAAAGCCTTATTATAAGGACAGTATTGGCAGCTATTGGAGAGCATACTATTTCATTGAAAATGCAACAAGCTATGATATAGTAGAAAAACCAGAAGACTTTTACGAGAGTGCAGTGGCATTCGGTCATTTCCAAAAGCTTCTTGCAGATTATCCGGCAGCAACATTACATGAAACGATCGAAGGATTCCATGATACGAAAGCGCGTTTTGCACGTTTTAAGCAGGTGGTAGAAGAAGATAAGTGCAATCGTGCAGCAGAGGTTCAGAAAGAAATTCAATTCGTGTTGGATCACCAGGAAACTGCAGAAATTCTTGGAAGAATGCAGGCAGAGGGAAAGCTTCCTCTTCGTGTAACACATAACGATACGAAGCTTAACAACATTATGATTGACGATCAAACCAGAAAGGCAATCTGCGTAATTGATCTTGATACTGTAATGCCGGGGCTTGCAGTTAATGATTTTGGTGATTCTATAAGATTTGGAGCAAGTACAGGAGCTGAAGATGAACCGGATCTTTCCAAGGTTTGGTGTGACCTTTCTCTGTTTGAATTGTATACCAAGGGCTTCATTGAAGGTTGTGAAGGAAGGTTAACCATGGAAGAGATGAAGATGCTCCCTATGGGTGCTAAGGTTATGACCTTTGAGTGCGGTATGCGTTTCCTGACAGATTATCTTGAAGGTGATGTTTATTTTAAGATTCATCGTGACAAACATAATCTCGACCGTTGTCGTACCCAGTTTAAACTGGTAGAAGATATGGAAGCAAAATGGGAACAGATGGAAAAGATTGTGGAAAAATATTTATAGATGATATAAAATGAATATAGGCATGACAAATGTCCATGTGGTGCACCGCACTGCATGGATTTGTCGTGTATAAAGAAAAGATCAGGAGGAAAAATCATGATTTATGCAGTGGAAAATGAGCAGCTTAGGATAAAGGTCGACTCCATGGGTGCAGAACTGCGTTCCGTTGTTGATAAAAAGACGGGGCTGGAATATATGTGGAGTGGAGATCCAACTTACTGGGTAGCTGTTTCGCCGGTGCTGTTTCCGTTTATTGGCGTTTTGCAGGATGGTGTTTACCGGTATGATGGAAAAGAATACGAAATGACCAGACACGGGTTTGCAAAAAGGACAGAGTTTGTGTGCAGTGCCCAGGAAGAGAACGCCTTATGGTTCGCACTTGAGGATACAGAATCCACAAGGGCAGAGTATCCATTTGCATTCCGGTTTGAAGCTGGATATGTCTTGGAAGGCAGAACAATACAGATAAAATGGCGTGTGTTTAATCGTAATGAGAAAGAAATGTATTTTGCAGTTGGAGGACATCCGGGATTTGCATGTCCACCGGCTTATCAAGATGGAAAAAGAACAGAGTGCAGTCTGCTGTTTGACAAAAAGGACAGCATTGTAAGTGAACTGGTAAATAGCAGCGGTCTTGTCAGTGGTCAAAAGAAAGAGTTTAAGCTGGAGAATGGAAAGCTTCCTATTACAACCGGATTGTTTGATATTGACACTATTCTTCTGGAGGATAAGCAGGTAAGCTGCATCTCACTTTGCGATAGGGATGATCGCCCTTATCTGACAGTAAAATTTGATGCGCCAACTGTTGCGATCTGGTCAGTAAAGCCGGATGAAGGCTCCTATGTCTGTATTGAGCCATGGTATGGACGTTGTGATGACAGCGGATATAAGGGCACCTTGGAGGAGAGACCTTGGGGAATGAAGCTGGAGCCGAATGGAAGCTTTGAAGCAGGTTATGAGATTTCTCTTGCTTAATTGAATAGAGCTATAAAGTTTAAATGACAGAGATATAGAAAGTGTTAAGTTGTAGGTGGAAATCCATAGCTTAACACTTTTTTCCCCATAAACAAAAGCCTGATAAGATAAGAGTGGTAAAAATATAGGTGGGGGAATTCTAATGATAAGGATAGGAATATGTGATGATGCTTTGAATTTTGCGGAAAAACTGGGTGAAATCGTTGACGATTGGGCAAAACGAAGGCTGATCGGGGTTCAGCTTGAAAAGTTTTGCAAAGGAGAGGAAATGGTGATTGCGCAGGAAGAACAAGGTGATTTTGCGATCGTGTTCATTGATATTGAATTAGATGGAATGAACGGGGTTGAGACTGCATTAAAGCTAAAAGAAAGAAACAGAATGGTAAATATCGTATTTGTTTCTCAATATGACAGATATTATAAACAGATGCTTACAGTATATCCATGTCGGTTTATGGAAAAACCGATAAGCATGCAGAAGGTGCATGAGGTGATGGATCAGATTGCAGAGGAACGAAAGCTTTATCATGAGTTTTTCAGCTTCAGGCATAACCGGGTTACCTTCAACATTGATCTTGGACAGGTGCTTTACTTTGTAAGTGACAGAAGAGTGATCAGGATTTTGATGGCAGATGGTAGAGAACATATCTTTTATGAGAAAATGAATGCGTTGGAAAAATTACTGGTAAGTTACAACAATCAGTTTATAAGAATTCATCAGTCTTATTTGGTGAATGGAAGGCAGATTGAGCAGTATCATCCCAGGCATGTGATTTTAAGAAATGGAGACA
>CAMBLS010000102.1 GCA_945868485.1 uncultured Lachnospiraceae bacterium
CTTGCCATTGTGGAAGCCTATCTTCGGACATATAACAAACCCACAAATTAGAATAACAGAAAGATTTTGATTTTAACTTGATTGTTTCTGAATTATTCTGAAGAAAAACAGGGTGGAAGTTCCATGATTGGACGCTCCACCCTGCTTACTTATTTCATTATCGTATTCAATAACTCTTTTACCTTAACACTCTCTTTAACAATCCCAAGTCCGGCAAGTATCTGTACTGCATCTACGATACCCTGATAATAGGCTCTCTGTTGTTCCTGAAAGTGTGCATGGTCTACAATATCCATATAGTTTTCTAAAAAATATCTCTGCTCTGTAGAAAGGTCAGATAAGAATTTTTCATATTTCTGGTTTTCTCTTTTCAGCTCCTTATCTGCTTTCTTTGCTTCCTCTGTCCGTATGGAATATTCCCGTTCGTCTGCTTCACTGCAAAGCTCCTCAAAAACATCAGATAGCTTTTCAAATACTTCATTCATTTTGTGTCCACCTTTCTCTAAATAAGTATTGCATTTTACAGGCAGTATTATCAATCACAAAATTATTTGTAACAACATTATTTACGTTCACTTCATCTTTAGAAGTATATTATCAAGATTATTCCGTAAAATCAATCATAGGGCACTTCATCTTTAGAAAGCTGGTGATTGAGTGAAAATATACTGGAATAAAGAAAACAATTCCAAAAATCTGATAGGTCAGAAAGTAAAGGAATTGCGTACAGAAAGGCAACTATCGCAAAAAGCGCTAGCGGCACAGCTCCAACTTGCCGGATATGAATTTAGCGACTTGACCGTATTACGAATCGAACAAGGGACACGCTTTGTGCCGGATTATGAAGTAGTTGCCCTTGCTGAATATTTCCATGTATCATGTGAATATCTCTTAGGTGTTAAAAGCGAAAAATAAGCAGTGATCTGTATTTCTTTGTTACAGACCGCTGCTCTCATTTTATTAAATCGATAGCCTGCACCCCATACTGTCTGTATGAAAACTGGCTTACTCGGATTATCTTCTATCTTTTTCCTTATATTACGAATATGACACATGACAATGTTATAGTCTCCATCATATGGTTCTTTCCAAACTCTATCATAAATTGCTTGCTTACTAAACACCCTCCCTGGATATTCTGCAAGCAATATAAATATCTCAAATTCTGTAAAAGTTAATTCAATTTCTACATTTCTTTTCAAGATAATACGTCTATACAGATCTATTTCCAATTCTCCATATTGTTTCTTACCTTCAGAAACATCAGCACGTTGAAATACTTCCATTTTGTTACTAACATAATTAAGTATATTCAAATACAATTCTTTTTCAGCGTCCTCAAACGTTAATATTAGCATATTCCCAATTTACCTGTCTCCTTTTTCACAATTGTCTATTAATATTTCCGTCAAAAGAGAAGGCTACTGCATATTTCAATAGTCTTCTCTCTTCCTCTAACTTATTCTCCACTATCAACAGATACACCCATCTGTGGATCTAAAAGTTTAATGTCAATGCCATTTTCATCTGCGTCCACAATATATTTTTTCACATTGGGTAATACCTTTTCCATTGTTTCCAAAAATAGTCTGTACTTTGTGGTATCTGTAGAATAAATTTTACTGTTATTCTTATATTCCTGAAGCATCAATGCAAATTTTTCTGCATCACCCTGTGCCTGATTGACTGCTTCTGTTTGATATCCTTCTGCCTCTGAAATAATAGCACTCGCCTCCCCGCGTGCTTCCGGAATCAGACTATTATAATAGCCACTGGCATCATTGATCTGCGTTTCCTTATCCTCTTTTGCTGCGGTAACATCCCGAAATGCCTCGGAAACCTCATCGGGGGGATTGACTGCCTGTAGATTGAATGCCATAATCTGAATACCCACATTATATATGTCAAGTGTCTCCTGTGCCATTTGCATGACAGAATTCTGTAGCTGCACTTTTTCCGTACTCAATATATCATCTACCGCCATGTTTGCCATAGCCTGCACTAATGCAGCTTCCACGGATTCCCTGACAAGTGTTTCATCATTTTGGTTTACACTATATAAAAATTTTGCCGCATCTTTGATCTTATAATGTACAATCGCCTCGGAAGAAATAATGTTTTCATCTCCTGTCAGCAGTTGGATTTCCTGTGGATCATCATTTTCATGCAGATGCTCTGGAAGAGTCATTCCAACATCCGCTCTGCGAACTTCCTCGACATTTACAATTCGCACCTCATCAATCGGTGTGGGTAAACGATAATGTATCCCCTCCTGTATTGTCTCGGACTGTAGTTTTCCGAATCTTTTGATTACTGCCTGCTCACCGGGATTCACTATGTAAATGCCAGTCATTAGATAAATAGCAAAAACACATACCGCAAAAACGGTCATTGCTTTTTTGGGATCTATATGCTTAAATGCTTTTTTCATATCCTGCACAATATCGCTATTTTTCCATTTATCCCATGATATTTTTGACTTCATTGAAGTAAAGATATTTTTAACAGAAGCTTTTTTGCTTGACACATCCGTCACGTCTATGTTTTTTTCTTTTTTATGAAACATAAAGTTCCTCCTATTCCCCACTACCAGCACTTGCACCAGAACCGCTTCCGATATTATTTCCACTCAGATATTTCAATATCTCAGCAGTCGAAGGTAAAATCAATGTTGTATTCTCATCAATTGTTTTTTCATATGTTTCAAGTGTTCTGATAAACTCATAGAATTTAGGATCTTTCTGGAATGCTTCTCCATAAATCTTTATTGCTTCCGCATCTCCCTGACCTTTGATCTCCTGCGCCTGTTTATATGCTTCTGCTAATATTACAGTCTGCTCCTTTTCCGCATCTGCCCTGATCTTAGCGGCTTCTTCGCTTCCTTCGGAGCGATATTTCTTTGCCATCTGTTCTCTTTCCGTTTTCATACGCTCATATACACTTTGTTTATTTGACTCCGGATAATTTAAAACACGGATCTGGGTATCAATGATTTCTATTCCATATTCTTTCGCTTTTGTTCTGGCATAGTCTGTTGTCTCAGATACCATGTCATCCAATTTTAATTCATCTTCATCTACATTCACCAATCCCTCCAGACTGTATTTTCCTAATTGCACGCTTAAACTTGAAGAATAGATATCCATAAGTCGCGCCTCTGCGCCCACTTTATTTTTTACTGTTTTCAAATACTGAATAGGATCTTCTATTTTCCATGTTCCATAATAATCCATTGCAACACTTTGCTTATCCGCAGTCAAAAGTTCAAGTGAATCTGCCTGATATACCTGTACTCTTTTATCCAATTTTTGCAGTGACTGTATCGGGTCAGGCAATTTTATATTCAATCCGGCTTCATCTACGACAGCCACAGGATTTCCAAACTGCGTAACAACTGCGTATTCAGTCGTATCTACGGTATATACCATTAAGGTCAATACAAAAACAACTGCCACACCGATAATTCCAAATATAATTTTTTTCTTGTTCATGATTTCCTCCCTCTATTCCGGATTATTCTGTTTCATCCACAACTCTGCATTTTCTATCTTGATATCTGCACCTAGCAATATTTTTTGCACATTCGGTAAGATCTTATCCATCGCTTCCATGTATAGCCTAAACTCTGTTACATCCTTTGTCTTCCGATATGCACTCTGTCTTTCTGAGAACAACTGTGCATCACCTGTTGCAGTATTTATTTTTTCCTCTTTATAAGCATTTGCCTCCGCAATCTGCGCATAAGCATCTGCTCTTGCCTGTGGAACAACTGTATTTTGATAGGCGGTTGCTTCGTTGATGTAAATTGCCTTATCCTGTCTGGCACTCGCCAGATCCTGGAAACTCGCCAGAACCGCCTCCGGCGGTGTCATTTCTACCAGTTGAATATTAACTACCTCTATTCCAGCAACATTTTGATTCAAAATTTCCTGCAGATTTTCTTTTACCTGCCCTTCAACCGTCTCTTTTCCTTCCGTAAGCAAATAATCTATTGTTTCACTTCCGACAATTTCCCTGATGCTGCTCATAGAGCCTGCACTGATCAGATCACCCAGATCTCCCACATTTAGTGCATAGTCTTTCGGATTTGATATTTTGTAATGAACAGTCATATTAACATTTACAAGATTTGTATCTCCTGTCAGTAGTTCCTGAATTCCGGTTTCTATTTTTTCCACATTGTCCTTTTTCACAAGAATGACTTCCTCAAAGGGTGCCGGTAAACTATAATGAATACCCGGCGAAACATTATCCTTTACGATTGCCCCGAATCTTTTTACGATCGCAGCTTCATCTATCTGTACAATATAAATGCCAGAGAGGATATACGCACACCCCAGAACACCTGTGATTCCTGCAATCGCCTTTCTGTTCTTTCGGAAAGAGAAGTGGCTGTGCATTTGTCCTTCATGATCTTCATTTGGATGTATCAGCGCCTTGAGATTGCTTGTTAATATTTCATAACCTGCACTCATCAACAATGCCATTGCACATATAGCCGCAACTTTATCCAGACTTTTCATTCCGAATAACGCACCAACAATACCTACCAGCACAGCGATGGAACAGTACATATCCATTTTGGAGTGATATCCATCTGCCAAAAGACTCTGCGACCCAGTCTGCTCTCCTACATATATTTTTAATCTTGCCATAAAGTAATTGATGACAACACCAAGAAATGCACCCGCTGCTGTAAATGGCACATATTTTAGTTCTGCCGAATTACTGCTTAATGCCTCCTCCAGAATTTCAATTCCCATATAGAAAATAAAAATGGAAACGAAGATTGCCAGAATATGTTCTACTTTCTGTACTGTTTTTCCTAGTTTCTCTGCACCCACGTGGGTAATCATCAAACCAATAAATACCACCGTGGAAACGAATACATCCGTAAAAGAATGCCACGCATTTGCAGTCAGTCCGATACTACCCGATAAATTGGCAAGAAAGAAACGCAGTATGATCAAAATTACATTCGCAATAATGGTCACAAAAATGGTCTTTTCTTTCCGTCCCATAAATGTTTTCAATTTACCCTCCATTTATTGTTCCCCTTTCTGCTCATTCAGCAATATTTTTATTGTTCTGTCATAAATTGTAAAATTACTTTCCTCCAATATTCTTTTCTCCATATTCTCAGATGCTTCATGGTGTTTTTGCTCTTTTAAATGCTCACGAATGGTGTCCTTTGCCTCTTCATATGTAAGCTGTTTTTCTGCTTCCTTTTCATTTACCTGAACGATGAACAATCCACCATGACTCTCAATCACTTCGCTAACCTCCCCTACATTCAGGGAAAAGATTTTTTTGCTCAGTTTTTCCGGGAGATACTCTGAATAATACCATTCATCAATCGCCCCGCCATTTTTGGCTGTACCATCTTCTGAATATTGTTTGGCAACCTCTGCAAAGTCAGTTCCTGCTTTGATTGTTTCCAAAGCCTCTTTTGCCTTATCGTTTCCTTTCTGATCCTGTGTCTGAGCAATCCAGATTACACTCATTTTTACTCTCTCAGGAGTCACAAAGCTATCTGTATTGCTTTTATAAAATGCTGACATTTCTTCCTCCGTTGGTTCCTCTATTTTCTGATCCACTTCTTCTTCATGAAGTACCTGTGATAAATATTCAATTTTTAATTCTTCCAGATCATGTTTGTCTTCTCCTGTGTCAGCCATATCATCATTCTCTTCCAATAGAAGTTCCTTTACGATCAACTGATCTACCAACATTTTCTTATTCTCAAAATCCGAAAATGTTTCCCTATATGTTTCCGGCAATTCCTGAAATTCTCTATAAAAATCACCCAATGTATATCGCCTTCCATGCACCGAAAAGAGTGCTTCATCTGTGCGAAGCTCGTACTCGTTTTCCATATTCTCCTGAAGCAATTCATTTTTTATAATTCCCTTTACCTCCTTTAACTTCTGAATGCCTGCTTCTTTTTTACTGTCTAATCTTAAAATGCTGAAGCTACCATCTTCATTCTCAACAACATCGCTTATTTCATTGAGATTTAGATTGTTCGCCTGTATATCCCTTTCATACTCTCTACTGCTTACAGCAACTTCCACTTTTTTTACAGTCTGGCTCTGATCATATGTCTGTGCAACAGTTTCAAAGCTTTCACCTGAACGTATTTTTCTCAATGCTTCGTCTGCTTTTTTTCTTCCTGATGCTGCTGATATATCAATCTCCGAAATGGCAAGCGTTCCTTCTTTCATAAACAATTTTTGATTTTGTTCATAATAATTTTCTATTTCTTCATCTGATGGCTCTGTTACTCTTAACAGTTCATAGTCCACTTTTAATCCAGCCGTTTTTTTGAGTTCTTCTATGTATTCCGGGAAATATTCCTCTTCTTTCTTCTGAAGCAATATTTGTCTTATCTCATTTTCTGCTTCGTCCAACGTTTGCCCTGCATATTTGTCCTTATTCTCGTCAAAATATAGCTGTATATCCAATTTTGAGATAGAATCTAACGATAACTGTTGTTCGGAGATACGGTTAATAACTTCCTCTACATTTGCAAGATCGAACAAATCAGAAATATCGTGTTGTACATCCTCCCTTTGCGTAATTCCCTTTTCTTGAGCCCAATCCTGTATAATCTGCTCTATTGCCATGATACTAATGACTTTTCGATAACCCTCCATACTATCAACAGGATGTTTCTCACACTCTTCTGAATTATCACACTGACTGTGATCTCTTCCGTGCTTTTCACAAATATAGTGTTCACTTTCTCTTGCGTCTTCTATTGCCAAAAACGCTTTCAGATCATCTATAGATATGTTTTTTCCGTTATAGCTTGCCACAATGTCCGGAGCCGGTGGTTTTGGTGCTTGAATGAAAGGTAAAGCAATCCACAAAATTATCAAGAACAGTACAAAACCAACTCCTATTATGTATTTCCTTGTTCTGTTTTTTCCCCCTTTTCCAATTAACTTTTTTGAATCCACTACAATATCAGGCAAATCATTTTCTTTATTATCTGCCATATGATCTGCTTTGCTTTTCTCTTTTGAATCCATCATCCCCAGTGCACTTTTAAAGTCATTGAAAAGAGAGACATCATTCTCCTGCGGACTATCAAGTGAATTGTAATCATCATTCTCTTTCTTATCCATGCTTACCTCCTGATTATTAATCGATCAAAAAGATTGTATCTTGCAGATGTGGAGATTTTATGAGGAAAATAAAATAAGCAGTGACCATTTGATCACTGCTCATATTTATCCATCATTTTTCCGACTTCTGTGGAAATGTCATTATAAAAGTAGAACCTTTACCCGGTGTACTTTCCACTGATATCATTCCTCCATGTCTTTCAACAATTGCTTTTGTTATAGATAATCCAATTCCCATACCACCTGTTTTGGTACTTCTGGATTTATCCACACGATAGAATCTTTCAAATAAATTCGGTAATTCATCTGCCGGTATCCCCACACCATGATCCTTAACCAAAATAGTTGTATATTGATCATCATTAGAAATATGAAGTTCTATTTCACCGCCAACGTCCGAATATTGAATTGCATTTGATATCAGATTAATCATGCATTGACGTATCTTATATCTGTCTCCCCAAACAATATCTCCCTTTTTTGCATACACTGTTAATCTAATCTGTTTTGCTTCCAGTTTCATTGCAAAATCTACAGACAGACTTCTGCATAAAACAGAAAAGTCAATACTTTCGCATTCTAATTGCTCGTTTCTATTTTCTAGTGAATACAATACCTGCATCTGTTGTACGATGGATGCGAGACGGATAATTTCCTCATGACAGCTAAGCAGCTTCTCCTGATTCGGCTCCCATATCCCATCCAACATTGCTTCCAGATTTCCTTGGAGATTACTTAACGGTGTCCGAAGTTCATGTGCCACGTCCGCTGTTATCTGACGTTTTTGTTTCTCCTCCGTTTGAAGCTTCACAGACATATCATTGATAGCATCTATCAAATTCTGTGTTTCTTCATTTCGGCTTTTTTGGTCAATCTGCGTTCCATATTTTCCATTAGCAATTTTCCCTGCCACCGTTATTGCGCTCGTGATCGGATAAGTAATACTTCTGGATATCAATACCGTCAGTAATACTACCAGAACCAGAAAAATAACACCTAAAAGAAACAATATCTTATTTATTTCATTTATTAGTATCAACTCGTTGTCATCTAACGAATACGGACCATAATAGCCAATGATCACATGACCTGTTTTATGATCACCGTAAAGAAAATCATATTTCTCTTCCGTATATCCACCAACAAAGTTGGGATATCTGCTGTGCATATTATTTTCAGAATGCTGCAACATCAGTTGACATTCCTGATTTTTGTGTGTATTGATGTCCCAGTCAATTTCCTGATTCATAGTCTGGATATGCACGATCAAACCGTTTTGCAAAGCTGCATTTGCAGCCACTTCAATCCCTTGTATATCGAAGCTCTCTGATTCCTCCTGATACAATTCCGGAATTTGGTTCCGTATATATTCTATCTGACTTTTCTGCCGATCCTTGGCATACTGCTCGAACAACTGATTGATCGAACCATTTATGAAAAAAGCAATCACAACCAATGTAGCAATCGTTATCGCAGAATAAACCAGAATCAGACGCATCCTTATCGTTTTCATGGTTTTTCTCCTATGGAACAAACTTGTACCCTATACCAAATACCGTAATAAAATATCTTGGATTACTCCGATCCGGCTCAATTTTTTGCCGAATACTTTTAATATGTGAGTCTATACTTCTATCATAACCATCATAATCATCACCCAAAGCACAAGTAACCAATTGCTCCCTAGTAAAAACTCTATTTGGAGCAAGAACCATTGCCTCAAAAATATGATACTCATTTGGTGTCAAATGTACTTCATTTCCATTTTTATATATGGTA